>CASBQJ010000627.1 GCA_949127705.1 Synechococcales cyanobacterium PMM_0085 | reverse complement strand
GGGCAGACGCGAGCAAGATTTTTGCAGCAGGGTTAGAAGCAGAACCGGACGTATCGTCGCCGCCTACCAACAGTTTGAATGGCAGGGGCGCAGACGTGGCTGGAGCAGACGTGGCTGGAACAGCTGTGGCTGAAACTGAGACCCAAGATGAGCGATCGCTGGCTCCGGCGACTGCCTTCAGGTCTGGTGCAGCGCTGCCCTCATTTTTGGTGAGCCAGCCTGACCCTGGGCGGCCTGAAGTTGAGCCTGCTCAGTCTGAATTGCCATACTTGGGCAGCGTTCAGCGTTCTATGGAGCCAGCGGTTAGTGCGTCTAACATTTCAGAGATTGTAGAACAGGTTGAAACTCTAGTCATTCAATCGACCGAACCCAATGCCATCAACGAAACTACACGAATACCGAAACTGAATCTAGTCGATCAGTTGCTCAATGACCTGAACAGCGCCGATCCGGTTCAGCGCCGTGGAGCCATTTGGGAGTTGGGGCAAGAGGGTGACTCTAGAGCCGTTCAACCGCTGGTCGATTTGATGCTAGAAGCCGATTCTCAAGAACGGACTCTGATCTTGGCCGCGATCGCCGAAATTAGTATCCGCACGCTAAAACCGATGAAGCGCGCCCTCCTGACCTCACTGCAAGACGCCAACTCAGACGTTCGCAAAAATGCCATCCGCGATACAACACGGGTTTATGACATGATGGCTCAACTCAGCCAATTGCTGAGCCACGCCGTCAATGACTCCGATCCAGAGGTGCAAGATACGGCACAGTGGGCACTGGCTCAGATCAGCCGTCTTCGCCCCCTGCGGGCAGACAATGGCTCAACGTCATCAGACCCCGATCGCGAAGAAGAGGGATAAACGTAAAACCTCTGTGCCAAACTGGCCTAGAGGTTAAAGCATGTGTGAGTTTTAAGTTTTAAGTTGGGCGATCAACTCAAAACTCAAACCTGATTCAATCTAATACCAATTTAAATAGGCTGAGTGGCAGATGTTTTCGTAGGGGCGGTTCGCGAACCGCCCCTACAGGGGGTAAACTGTCTCACAATCTATTTAAATCGGTATAAGCTAGCGACCGGATTAAATCGACAATGAGACTGGCCAATGGCGGGGTGGCTCCTAGTGGTTTAGCGAGATGGAGCGATAGCTGGGGAAATTGGGTTGCCAAGTCTGCTACGAGTTGGGCGATCGCATCTGTAATTTTGCCAGTAAACAAGAAGTACGGCAGAATCTCAATTTGCTGATAGCCTTGCTGCACCAAACGACTGATCTGCTCGTCTAGCTTGGGTGCGGTAGACCAATAGGCAGGGATGGCGTTGAGTTTAGCCGCGATCGCCTCTACGGGGGCATTGCCGCCGGGGCGACGGCTGCCGTGGGACAGTAAAATCTGCGGTTGCTCGGGTGTGACTGTGTGATCTGCCATGAGCAACGGTTGGAGCTGCTGTTGGAGCGGCGGGTAGCTGCCTAAATAGGGAGACACATTGAGGGTGAAGCTGGGTTGGAGCCTAGATTGGGCGATCGCTACTGCGGCGGGCAGGTCTTCTAAGACATGCACCCCCGGCAGCAAAAACAGCGGCACAATCAGCAATCGGCTGTGCCCGGTGGCGATCGCGTGGTCGGCAAACTGCTGGATTTGTTGGTGTAGTGGCAGGGGATGTAATTCTAAAACGGCAGTACCCACTAGCGGCATCGTTGCCACGACGGTCGAACTAGCGCTTGGGGCAACAGCGCTTGGGGCAGCAGCACTGGGCAAGGCAGCCGCCTGCAGCCGCTCTGCTACCAGACGCGCCAAGACCCCAGCCTCGGCTTGAGGTCTGGGGTCGCGGCTACCGTGAGTGACAAGGAGATAGGCGGTCAAAATGGATCAGGTAGCTCGGTAAACGGGACTTGAAGTTGCTAATCGAGAGCACTGATTAGTTATGGTTGGCCAGTGTGAAGGCTGGAGTGAGGCTATCTTGCGCTAAGAAGTGTGCCAGGTGGAAGGCGCGGTCTTCTGTTTCTAGCAAGATTTTTTCGTAGAGATAGCGAGTGGCGCGATCGCCCAAACTCTCGGCCTGCCCAGCCTGCTGCCGAATCAGGGAGATCAGAGCCTGCTCTGCTTCCAAGTCATGTTCTATCATGTGGCGGCAAGAGTAGATGCCATCGGGTTCGGGGGTGAAGCAGCATAGCTCTGCCAGCTTAGTGAAGCTGGCCACAGGAACGCCGCCCATGCCATTGAGCCGTTCGCCAAGTTGGTGAACATAGCCCTGCACTTGATCGTAGGATTCTTGAAAAAACTCATGCAGTGAATAGAACTCTGCACCTTCCACCACAAAATGGTGCTTTTGATATTGCAAATATAGCGCTTGAAAACTTGCCAAAGCAATATTAAACCCTTCACAGACTGCCGTCGTCACATTTGCTTCTAGCCCAATCGGGTTAGTGGCAACTTGATTAAACGCTTGAACTGGACTAGTGGTAATTGGCATTTGTATTTCCTTCTGCGATTGCAGGTTTACCCTGACTACAAAAAATCTTCCCCATTCATCAGGGTATACAGGTTCAATTTGAGAGTCAACCCACCCGATCATTCTTGATAGTCGGCAGGTCTAATTAAGTATAAAACAAATATAAAAATTACAGCCTGCATTGCCCCCGCCGCAGGAGAGATAAAAGCTGGAGCGACTTTTAAATGCAGCAGAGTCATTCAAAAGATTTTCTCAATAGTATTGAATAGTATTCAATATATTATTCAATCAAATCCAGCTTAACTAAACCTCTGGAAATC
>CASBQJ010000626.1 GCA_949127705.1 Synechococcales cyanobacterium PMM_0085 | reverse complement strand
TCAAGCTCCAGCAGCAGTTTTCGGCTGTGCCCCAACGCGCCGCCCAGCTGCGCCACATTCTCAAAACTGCGGGTCGGCTGACTCCGAAACTGGCCTGGGATGACCTGTCATTGGTGGTGACGGCGCGGGGCGGCACGTCTGATTTCTACTTTGAGCGGTTTCCGCAATATTTTGGCAATACGCCCATCTTTGGCGGCATTTATTCATCAGCTGAAGCCACCTTTGGCGTATACCACGACCTCGACCGCGATGGCGTCGTCTTGGCACTAGAGAGCGGCTTCTACGAATTTGTCCCTGAAGCGCAGTGGGGCGAAACCCAGCCCAAAACGCTGCTGCCATCGGAGGTGGTGGTGGGCGATCGCTACCGGATCTTAGTCACCAGCTACAACGGCTTCTACCGCTACGATAACGGCGACGTTGTAGAAGTTATAGGCTTCTACCACCAAACGCCCCTGATCACCTTTCGGCATCGGCTGGGGGGGCTGCTCTCCTCTACTACCGAAAAAACGACCGAATTTCATGCCATTCAGGTCATGCAGCTGCTCCAGCAAGACTTCAACCTGCCGCTAGAAAATTTCTGCATTACCCTTTCCGACCAGGAAGTCCCCCCCCACTACCTGGTTAATATTGAGCTACCAGTCGGGCAGCAGCTGGCCAATCCCCAGGCGTTTCTGCGCCAGTTTGACCAGCGACTAAAAGAGATTCATGTCTCCTACGAAGTCAAACGGCGCGATCAAGTCCCCCCGCCCCGGCTCCGCATTCTGGCATCGGGCAGCTTCGATACAATTCGCCAGCGGCTACTCCAGCGCGGCATCCCCGAAGCGCAGCTCAAATTCCCCCATATCAATGAAGATAGGCACTTTCTGGCGGGGCTAATGGTGGAGCAAGAGGTATTAATGGAGCAGGAACTGGGAGTTAGCAGTTAGGAATTAAACTTAATTAAGTTCTGAGTTTTGAGTTTTGAATGAACCGTCAAACTCAAAACTCAAACCTTAAAACTGACTCACTCCTCAGGTGATACGAAGTGAAGTAGATAGCAACTAGGGGCGAGCCTTTATCATGAACGGTGTGTTGAGCAGGGTAATTCAGAAGATAGAAAGTTTGGTTCCCCAATATTCCAAGGTGGGCGAATCGATTTTCTTTAGCAAGGAGCAGTTTCCTTGGGTAGACATGCTAGAGGCAAACTGGAAGGTGATCCGCGAAGAGCTAGATGAGGTGATGGAGTATGCCGATGCGCTCCCCAACTTCCAAGACATTTCGCCGCGTCAGAGCCGAATTGCCAATGACAATTTGTGGAAAACGTTTTTCTTTTGCGCCTTTGGCTTTAAATCTAAACAGAATTGCGATCGCTGCCCCGAAACGGCCAAGCTGCTAGAAAAAATTCCTGGCCTTAAGGTCGCCTTCTTTTCAATCTTGGCTCCTGGTAAACACATCCCCGAACATCGCGGCAAGCACAAAGGCTTAATCCGTTACCATTTGGGGCTGAAAGTACCCGAACCTAGATCAGCCTGCCGGATTCGGATTGCCGACCAAATTGCCCATTGGGAAGAAGGCAAGAGCTTACTGTTTGACGATACCTACTACCACGAGGTTTGGAACGACACCGATGGCTATCGCGTTGTGCTGTTTTTAGACATCGCTCGCCCCCTACGCTTTCCGCTATCGCTGGTCAATTGGCTATCCTGCACCGTGATTTCGCTGTCGCCCATTGTGCAGGTGGCGCGGGGCAACCACGAAGATTGGGAGAAGCAGTTTGAGGCGATTTTGAAGTAGCGCCCAGACATCAGAAACAATGTAGGGGCGGTTCGCGAACCGCCCCTACATTGTCGCGAACCGCCCCTACGTGATTTTGCCAGAGATCTAGAGAATGGGTTTGAAGCGCTTCCCTTGACCCAACAAAGTCAGGCTCAAGACGCTGACGGCGATCGCAATCCCAGCAGCCAGATAAAATACGGGCATAAACCCGAAGCGTTTCCAGATCGGACCTAGAATCACGGGGGAGACAAACAGGCCAAGGGCGTTGAAGCCTGTTCCGATCGCTAGCACGCTAGCCCGCAAGTCTACAGGCGCTAGTTCTGCCAGCAGATCGTAGAGGTTCGGCGTAATAATCCCAAAGCCCACCCCAAACAGCGCTGCTACCGGAATAATCAGGTAAAGCTGGGTGAGGGAGGGAATGCTGAAAATGGTAGCGCCCATCAGCAAAAAGCCCAGGGCGATCGCTCCTTTTTGGCGAAACCGTTTGGCCAGCCGGCTGGCAATCACCGCCGCACTGATGGCCGCACCCGCTGCCCGCATCGCCAACACGATGCCATTCACCGTCGGGTCGGCATCAATTGCACTTTTTAGATACAGCGGCGCATACACCACCGTCGCGTTCATAATCAGAGCGGCTGCTCCAATAAACAAATACAGCGTCAGCACATCGCGCTGCCGCACCACCCCCAACAGCTGGCTCCCCTGACCCTGCGCGATCGCCGCATGCTGATCGGACGGGTCAGACATAAACACGAATAGGGCGATCGCCGCGAGCGGAATCCCCAAACCGTAGAGATAGAACGTGTGCTGCCAGTGCTCGCGCCCCACCCAGCCACCAATTAGGGGAAACAAAATCGCCACTGAGGTCATCGCACTGGTGGCATAGCCCAAAATCCGCGATCGCTGCTCACCCTCATACATGCTGCCCAACATGCCAATCGTGGCGGCCGCTATTCCACCGCTGGCCGCCCCCACCAACCCCCGCGTCACCATCAACAGCGGTAAGGTTTGCATCAATGCGGTTGAAGCGCCAAATACCGCGTAAAAGATGAGCGAGGGCACAAGCACCTGGCGTTTGCCCACCCGATCGGCCAAGATGCCAAAAACAGGTGTAAACAAGGCCGTAGTCAGCGCATGCACACTCACCAAAATCCCCGCCCAAGAGCGATCGATTTGCAGATCTCTAATAATTTCCGGAAAGACTGGTGCGGTAATGCTGCCCGTCATCGTGGTTAAACAACCCGCCGCCAACAAGACCAATAGCTGGCGGAAGCGCTCCGAAGCGGCTAACTGCGCCCATTGTTTAGTCCACTGCATGAATAATTAACCCGTACTGCGTAATTCGTACTGCTACAACTGTACCCATGATGAATCATCAAGCCCTTGCTCAACTGTTGCTAAACCTAGATGGACGCAGCTATAAAGCTTATCAGGAGATTCGGGGTCGCTATCAGTTTGCTGACTTTGAATTGGCTGTTGACCACGTCCAGGGCGATCCCTTTGCGGCTCCTAGTCGGTTGCGGGTGCTACTGCCGCAACCGGTGGCCGCCTTTCCAACCCAAACCTATCAGACCCGCAGTCGAGAAATTGCCCTGCGTGATTACCTCACGCGGCGGTTTGGCCAAGCTGCGGCCAGCGTATGTGAAAGCCGTGGTAGTGATAACCGGGGAAGTGGTCATAGTGGGCTAATTGCGATCGCCCCCACAGGGCAGCAGGTACTAGAGCGGACTGCGGTGTTTGTCACTTCAGAGCAAGTAGAAGCGCGGTTTGTAGTGGGCTTACCCGCGCGAGGCCGGCAGATATTAGGACGAGCGGCGGCGACACTGCTGTGCGACGACCTACCGCAGATTGTAGAACAAGCCCTGAAATATATGTCGCTGGACGCAACCGACCTGCAACGCCATATTGAAATGGTAGAAGATGCCGACTGGTTACGACAACAGCTCCCCGCCACAGGACTAGTCGCTTTTATTCCAAACGGAGCCGTTCTGCCTCGCCACAGTGGGATCAGCGATCAGCCGCTGGCGATCGCCTTTGACGGTAGCGCTAAACCACAGCCTGAGAGCTTGACAGAATTGCCGACTGAACCGTCGCCTGTAGTGGCCATTCCGTTTCAGTCACCAGCAACGCTTCAGATAGAATTTAATCGCCCCAACCAAGGCTCGATCCAAGGTATGGGAATTCCGACTGGGATCACGCTAATTGTGGGAGGTGGCTATCACGGCAAATCTACCCTGCTGCGGGCGATCGCCTTAGGCATCTACAATCACATTCCCGGTGATGGCCGCGAGCAAGTGGTGAGCCACCCCACAGCCACCAAAATTCGCGCTGAGGATGGGCGCAGCGTTACCGGAGTCGATATTTCTCCCTTCATCAGTCACCTCCCCCAGGGTCGCTCTACCCAGCACTTTAGTACCGAGAATGCCAGCGGCAGCACCTCTCAAGCCAGCAATGTGATGGAGGCATTAGAAGCAGGCGCGACGGTGCTGCTAATCGATGAAGATACCTCGGCCACAAATTTTATGATCCGCGATCGCCGGATGCAGGCGCTGATCGCCAAAGCCAAAGAACCGATCACGCCCCTAATCGACAAAATCCAGCAGCTCTACCAAGACTGCGGCGTTTCGACTGTACTGGTAATGGGAGGCAGCGGCGACTATTTTGACGTGGCTCACACCATCATTGCCATGACAGATTATCGGCCCCAAGCGGTAACCGCCCAAGCCAAGGCGATCGCCGCTCAATATGCCACCGCTCGAATTTCAGAAGGCGGCACCCAGTTCGGTACCCTAACGCCACGGGTGCCAGTAGCGCTATCCCTTGGCTCCCATGGCTCTACTGCCAAATTAAAAGTGCGAGCCGTAAATGAATTGATTTTGGGGACAGAAATCGTTGATTTAGCCGCGATAGAGCAGTTGATAGAAGCAGGTCAGGTGCGGGCCATCGGAGCGGCGATCGCCTACCTAGAGCGACATTACCTGAATGGAACCACCCCTTTAAGCGCCATCCTCACCCACATTGGGTCCGACATCGCCACAGCTGGAATCGACAGACTCACTCCCTATCCTCAAGGCGATTTAGTCAGGTTTCGGGCACTAGACCTAGCCGCTGCCTTTAACCGCCTCCGCTCGCTGAGCGTCAAGAAACCTGTAACGTCTAGCAATGTAAAGCCCACATCAACTAGACGCTAAATTCTCTAAAGAAACCATCAACTTTCGCCCCGCTCTCTATGCAGGCTAGATCTAGATACGGTTAGATGGATGTGACAGCTTGTTAAAAACTAGAAATCGGCACTGAGGCTCTGATTTAGAACGATATCCAGAGCCTCGGCATCAGTTTTCTGTGGCACCAGTAATTCGGGCAAAAAAACGGCTCTCTTCTTGCCATCAGGTCAATTAAGCTGAGACGGTCTAGCTCAGTCTTGCTTTTAATCTCACGCATCTACCTCGCTCGACAAGGCATCAACACAGTTGATTTAGATTTGTAGACTTGGGAGATCATGGGAATGATACGAGTTGAGGGTTTCGATGCTTTGGGGGATCATGGTTCCCTTGAGCGTAGATTGGCTGAGTCTAGTGATCAGCGTTTGGTTGAATCTGACCGACTTTGTCACCCACTTCAAGCATACGAGTGGTCTGACTCGCAATTGATTGCCGATAGAGAGGCGCAAATCGATAGGTCTGAACAGGGCAATATCTCGCTCTTAACAGAAGTTCTCGCCATCGCGATTTTGATCGGCGCGTTTGGCGGCGTGGCGCTAATTGCCGTGTCTTTTAAGCTAATTTTGGCGATCGGAGCCTTGGCGAAAAAATCGAGCTGAATAACTCGACTAATCAGAATTTTCGCCTACATAACCCCTTCCCGGCACCCGTAAAATTCCGTAATTTACCCTAATGTGTCCCAAATATTACTGACTCACCCGGCAATTTAACGCAGTGCGCCTAGGGGTAAGGTGCCTTATTGTCGTCAGTCTGGGTTGATTAGTCTTGCGGCAATCCCCAGTAGCGCACGCGTTCTTGCAGCCAACCCTGTTCGCGCCACTGGTCGATAGCTCGATTAATGTGCTGCCGCAATGACCCGTAGCGAGTGCCTCGGGGCATGGCAATGGCTAGGGGTTCTCCAGAAAGCCGGGTTGGCAGTAAGGCATACCCTGGTAGCTCCTGCACCCAGCCTGTTAGCACACTGCTATCGGCCGCAAATGCCGACACTAAACCCTGCTCTAATTGCTCGCGCGCCTCCTGATACGACATCACTTCTACCAGTTGAGACGCCGGAAGTCGCGATCGCAGCACCGCAATCGTACTAGAATTTCGCAGCACCGCTACCGAGCGCGACTGTAAATCGACCCAGCGCCCAATTGCAGGATCACGAGTAATCAGCGCGGTTCCGTCTAAATAGTAAGGCAAACTAAAATCAACGGTGCGCGATCGCGACTCGGTCATCGTCATCCGCGCAATCACGATGTCTACGTCCTCGTCAAGCAGCACGGTAAGCCGGTCTTGATTGCGAACTGGGTAAAACCGCACCGCATCGCTGCGACCGAATAATGATTCTGCTAGGCGGTGAGCCAAGTCAATTTCTAACCCCTCTAACTCCCCCCCATCCGTACGGAAACCTAGAGGGCGCAGGTTATCTTTAACCGCCACCATCAGGTAGCCTCGCTGCCGAATCTCTTGCAAATCTGCTGCCACAGAAACTGGGGGCACAGAAACCTGCACCCCCCAGCCAATTGCTATCGTGATTAACACGATCCGTAGTCTGGCAATCAACCCGTTACCTGCGTGGCGACTGCAATGACTTTACCAAACCCAGCAGGGTCTAGAATTGCCATTTGGGCCAGCATTTTGCGGTTGATTTGGATATCAGCTTTGTTCAAGCTACCGATCAACTGGCTATAGCTAATGCCATGTTGGCGCGCTGCTGCATTGATGCGGGTGATCCAAAGCCGACGAAAATCGCGCTTCCGTTTGCGGCGATCGCGATAGGCATTGCGCAGAGCCTTCATCACCTGCTGATTGGCTGTCCGAAATAGCTTAGAGTGCGATCCCCGAAACCCTTTCGCCAGCTTTAGAATCTTTTTGCGGCGCTTGCGAGCGACGTTGCCGCGCTTTACCCGTGTCATGCTACGTTCCCCTTAATCTACTAAGCTCGATTTGCTCGATTTAATTAACTATGCGCAACTGTATCTGTAAGGTCAAAGTTTGACCTTACAGATACGGCAACATCAGTTCTACATTTTCAGCGTCGGTTTCATGCACCACGGCTTTCTTAGAAAGGCGGCTTCTGCGAGATGCAGACTTGTGCTCCAACATGTGGTTTTTAAAGGCTTTGCGGCGCATTAATTTGCCGCTACCGCTGCGTGCGAAGCGCTTGGCTGCCGCCTTACGAGTTTTCAGTTTGGGCATAGGTTTGCCTTTTAAGATAAATTCACACAGTCTATAATATTACATTGAAATTGCTCTAGATTGCAATCTGCTAGCGGCTGTTTGGGCAAAAGATTGAAAACGGGCATGGGTCAACTCAAGTAGCGATCGCCCGCTCTCGGGGTAAATAAACCTAGTAACGGTCCCAAAACCATGCCAAACAAAAAACCCCCAGCATGCGCCCAGTAGGCAATACCGCCTGTTTCCATGCCCAAACTTGTTGGGGTGCCCAAACTAGCAATGCTGTTAAATGCCTGCATCAAGAACCAGAAACCGAGAAAAAAGACAGCAGGAATGCGGAACGGAATCAGAATGATCCCCAAGGGAACTAGGGTCAGAACCCGGGCTTTGGGAAACCGAATAATGTAGGCACCCATGACTCCGGCGATCGCCCCACTGGCTCCCAACGAGGGAATAGTGGAACCCGATGCAAAATACCACTGAGCCAGCGCTGCCAAGGCTCCACAGACCAGATAAAAAATTAGAAACTTGACATGCCCCAGTCGATCTTCGACATTGTTGCCAAAAATCCATAGGTACAGCATATTGCCAGCGATGTGCAAAAAACCGCCGTGGAGAAACTGGGAGGAAAACAGCGTTACCCATTCGGGGTTGGCCGCGATCGCCGCAGTGCTGCCAAAACTAGTCGTTAGCTCACGAGGCACCATCGCCCAAGCTTGAAAAAATCGCTCTAACTGAGGCTGCGACAACGTAAGTTCGTACAAGAAAACCAAAATATTCAACGCCACTAGCCCATAGGTAACGTAGGCCGTAGTCTGCGTAGGATTGTCATCTTTAAGTGGAACCACAAGCCTTCTTCCCGCTAGTTCTCAGCTGAAATACGATGCATTAGAGCAGTCTCTAAAAAACCAGTACCTAAAACAATAACAGGGCAACCGCAACCAAAAGCACGAATACCATCCGTCTTTAAGCAGCGATCGCCCTGTTTTTGCAATGAGCTAGGCAATGGATAACCAGGAAACCACCTAGCCAGCCCTAAACCTTATGCCAAGCCCTAACCTTCTACTGTAATTTTCCCTACCATACCCGCGCCCCGGTGAGGAGCACAGTAGTACGAATAGGAACCAGCAGGAAGGTCACTAGTAAAGGTGACTTCGTGAGACTCCCCAGGAGAATATAGAAGTTGGCTGTGTGAGAGCTTAGTAGCAAGTTCCTTATCTGCATTAGGAACCTGCTTCTCGTCAAACATGATGTTGTGGGGAGGGAGTTTATTGTTAACCCACTTTACAGTGTCTCCAGTGTGGATGGTGACGTTAGCAGGCTCAAACATGAGCATGCCGCTATCAGAACCCATCTTCACTGTGAAGGTCTCGGCAGCAGCGGGAGAAACAACCGCAAAGAAGCTACCTGCAACCAGCACTACTGTAAGGAAGGCTAGACTTAAGCTCCGTGAAATCTGAGAAATCAATTTCATGGCTTACCTCGTACGGGAGATTTAAGTTCGATTCATGACCCAGGCCTCATTTTACCCTGAAAGCTTAGCTTATGAGGAGTTGAGCTAGATATTGCGAAAAATATCTGGCTGGCTAAAACCGTTCGCTCCTGTAACCCGTAACTTTTTGAACAGCACAGAGAATAAAAGCAGGTAGAGAGGGTTTCGAGCGATCAGAGTTTCACCTTGTCCCTACAGCCTGTGCTCAAAAAAGGTGGGTGAGGTACCAGGTACCTCACCCACCTTTACAGCGCCTTGCGCTTAAGCGTTAACTCTACTCCATGTTCTTGAACAGCGTAGTAATGGTAATGTCTTAAACCCCCAGGGTCGCAAAATAAATAAGAATCTGAAGTCAATCAAACCTTAATAGTAGATTTTGCCACCGCCCCATTTGATCCCAACCACCTTAGGCTGCAGCAAGATATGTCCTGCGATCGCCTTGAGGTTATCGTCGGTGAGATTTCGCATTTTCGGGAAGATATCCGTACTTTGCGTACTGGGATGCAGTTCTGCAATGGACTCTTGCCCATCGTAGGTGGTGGGGTTGTTCATGTAATCAACCAGTGCTTCCAGATTATCTCGGCGAGGAGTGGCTAGCGCCAACGTTTCAGGTTCAAGACCCACGTTAGGGTCAGTCTTGGTTACACCACCAGCATGACACTGGCCGCAAGCGTAGTTAAATAAACGTTTTCCTTCAGTGACTTGTTTTGCGGTAAGAACAATGCTATCTCCAAGTGGGTTGAGCGAAACCGTGCGCGTGGCAGCGTCAAGTTCGACGGCGATCGCATTTCCGCCAACAACCTGGAAGATAAATAGGGCAGCGACTACAACTAGCCAAACGTATCTTTTAAGCACAGAAATGGTTCTCCTTCCATTAAGAACATCAAAATGGGTTGCTCGGTTAAGTCATCCATCCTATAAAACGGCAGTCAAGAACTTTAGAATGTTCCCATTGGGCGCACGCTGGAGTTCTGAGCTGGTTTTGATTTTCTAGGGTGGAGCACACTTAATCAGTAGTTCAACACAGCGGTAAAGACGCTAACAATAAAGATGGATTGTGCCAGTAGGGGGAATCATGCCATCTTGAAATAAAGTGGTTGATTAACTCCACGGGTGCAGACCACCGACTCCATTGACATCGAACAATCCTAATTCAATATCATGCCATCGAATGGGGCGCTTTCCGACGCGTGAAATTGATTCCCAGCAGTTCTGCCTGAAAAAGAGCCGCCTCTGCCCGCTGAAGGTAAGCGTTCATGGCCACCAGAGGCAGGGGAGTTGACGTCAGCGGTACTTACAACCGAGACTAATTATTTTGCCAGAACTTCGCTCCTCAGAGCGCTTACGGAGCAAACTGTGGCGGACTCAAGCAAAAATAGTTGTATAGAAACAGCAGGTTTATTTACCCCTTTAAACAAACCTGCAAACTAAAGCTGCAAACAAACCTGCTGCCTTCGGTTTATTTTAGGGACACCTACTGAAATGATAGGGAGGAGTTGCGGCATGGTTTGAACCCTTTACCCCCTTAGCAGTCCATTCGCTAAGAGGCAGGCACTGAGAGCAATTACACCAAAATTATTAATACTTCAAAGCTGCGTGATTAGGGCAGCCCACTGCCGATCACTTAACCCACTCAATTGGGGTTCCAACCAGGGATTATGAATAAAGTTCTCATTGTGGATGATAGTCAAACCTTGCGGCACATGCTCTGCGATCTGCTGGAAGAAAACGGGATGCAGGTCGTTGCCGCGATCAATGGGCTGGAGGCGAAGGACTATATTCAGGCAAGCGCTCCAGACCTGGTGATCACCGATCTGATTATGCCAGAGATGAATGGCTACGAGCTTTGTCGCTGGATCAAAAATGAGCCTAGCACTCAGAAAATTCCAGTGCTGATTTGCTCTACAAAGAGTGAAGAATTTGATCGCTATTGGGGCATGAAACAGGGCGCAGATGCCTATATTACTAAGCCATTTCATCCACCGGAGCTACTAAAAACTGTGCGCCAACTTTTAAAAGGGCGGATGTGAGTGTTGTGACGTATCAAAATCCAATTCCTACAGTGGATATTATTATTGAGCTTCTGGATCGGCCTTACCGACCTATTGTGCTAGTTGAACGGTTCAATCCGCCGTTCGGCTGGGCTTTGCCCGGTGGGTTTGTCGATTATGGTGAGTCGGTGGAAGTGGCGGCGCAGCGCGAGGCAGAAGAAGAAACGGGATTGCGCGTGAAGTTAGTAGAACAGTTTCAAGTGTATTCAGACCCCGCCCGCGATCCCCGCGCCCATACGCTTAGTGTCGTGTTTTTAGCCACTGCCAAGGGCGAACCCACGGCGGGAGATGATGCCAAAAGTTTGAAAATATTTGAAATCTGGGACATTCCTAGCAACCTTTGTTTTGACCACGATCGCATCTTGAGGGATTATCGGTATTACCGCGATCATGGCCTGCGTCCAAAGCTAAGTTAACCGGAATAGAGACAAATACTAGAGAACAACTACCAGAGAGAAGTATGCGAACCATTATTCAAACCGATCAGGCCCCCGCACCCGTCGGCCCCTACAGTCAGGCGATCGCCGCCAGTGGCCAATTTATTTTTGTAGCTGGACAGATTCCCCTCGATCCTAAAACTGGAACGATCGTCGGGGGAGATGATGTGGCCGCTCAGACCAAACAGGTGCTGGCCAATCTAGACGCCATTCTCCAAGCCGCAGGAGTAAGTTTTAATGACGTGGTCAAAACCACCGTATTTTTAGCCGACATGAATGATTTTGCCACCATGAATGCGGTTTATACGGGTGCATTCGATGAGGCGATCGCCCCCGCCCGAGTTTGCGTTGAGGTTTCCCGCTTGCCCAAAGATGTGCGCGTTGAGATTGATTGTATTGCGGTCAAGGAATCACCCTAGGGATCAACCGCTGGCCGCCTAAGTCTCAGATCGCGCTCAGATCGCGCAAGCCCCCCCTATAAAGGTTCGGTTCCGCCCACCTCCAGAATCTGCAAGAGATTGTTAGATTGTTAAGTAATAAAAAACGGTCTAAGAGGTCCTTACCGTGAACAATGCGTCCAATAAAGTTTCAGAACTCTTTGAGGGTGGCGAGTCGGGCAACGTATTATGGCAATACGTCCAGTCGATGAATTCAGAAACCGTGGCGCAGCTCTCCAAGCCTGGTACGTCTGAAGTGTTTCAAGTGATGGAACGAAATATCATTGGCCTATTGGGGGGGCTGCCCTCGGAACATTTCGATGTCTCGATCACGACCAGCAGAGAGCACTTGGGGCGGCTCATGGCATCAGCGATGATGAGCGGCTATTTTCTGCGAAACGCTGAACAGCGAATGACGTTTGAACGGGCACTGCCAGGTGATGTGACGTCTGACGCTGAGTAGTTTTTTAGGATCATCCTGACTCGGAGATGTTTGATACTCCAGAGGATCTTGCCGCTCATCTGACGCCAAGTTCTTTACTTTCTAACTCCCTCATCTCGGCAGGTCAACCCACTGACCTGCCGAGTTTTATTGTTGAGCCGCTCAAGCAAAACTTGCAACAAAATCTGTTGGATTGGTATGCGCAGCAGGGGCGTGATTTACCGTGGCGGCAGAGTCGAGATCCCTATCGGATTTGGATCTCGGAAGTGATGCTACAACAAACCCAAGTTAAGACCGTTATTCCTTACTATGAACGTTGGCTAGAGCAGTTTCCGGCGATCGCCCCCCTTGCATCTGCTCGCCAGGAACAGGTGCTAAAAGCCTGGGAAGGTTTGGGCTACTATGCCCGCGCCCGTAACCTGCACCGGACAGCACAAATTATCGTAGAACACCATCACAGCACCTTCCCTGACGCATTGGCGATCGCCCTCACCCTACCCGGCATTGGCCGGACGACGGCTGGAGGGATTTTGAGTGCAGCATTTGACCAACCTGTGCCAATTTTAGATGGTAATGTAAAGCGGGTGCTGGCTCGGCTAGTGGCCCTGCGGATACCTCCCAATCGAGCGTTGAAGACGCTGTGGGCGCTATCTGAAACAATTTTAGATTGGCAGCAGCCGCGTAACTTTAACCAGGCTCTGATGGACTTGGGAGCCACAGTCTGCACACCCAAACGTCCTACCTGCCCAGTCTGCCCTTGGAACCGCTACTGTGAAGCACATCGACTCACTATGCAAAACGACTTGCCCCTGTCAGACCAGCGATCGCCTCTGCCCCATAAAATGATCGGAGTTGCCGTGATTTGGCATGAAGACGGCCGGATTTTGATTGACCGACGGCGGCAGGAAGGTCTGCTAGGCGGGCTGTGGGAGTTTCCTGGTGGGAAGGTAGAGCCAGGTGAAACGATCGAAGCCTGTATTCAACGCGAAATTCAGGAAGAATTGGGGATTGAAGTGGAAGTGGGCGATCGCCTAATCACGATCGACCATGCCTATTCTCACTTCCGCGTCACCCTGAATGTGCACCACTGCCGGCATCTTGGCGGCGAACCTCAGCCGTTAGAATGCGACGAAGTTCGCTGGGTTAGCCTAGACGAAATTGATCAATTTCCATTTCCTAAAGCAAATACTCAAATCATTGCCGCCCTACGCAAAGCTAGCTCCAAGCCGTAAGCATATAAGTCGTAAGTACAAATCATTCAACCATACTCAAATCAAAGATCATTTCTGAATCTGAGTTGAACAGGTAGTCATAGTCAAACGTAAGAGCATTAGGATGGCGCATGATCGAAAAGCCAAAGCTGGTCGCAACATCTGTTGTAAAGGTGGCGATCACTAGCTCAAGCAGCTTTTTTTCAGTTAGCTCAGGCCGTTGGACAAAGTAATTGCGCTTAGCAAAAAATACGCCTTCATCTTTGGGCACAATAATTCCATTGACCCGATGGGCATATTGAATCGGTTTGACGTAAGTCACGATAAATTCCTCTTGGTTGCGCTGAATCCGGTACAGCTTTTCATGCTGAAACCAGCTCATCCGGAACATCATTCTGAGCAGTTCAAACCCCAGAATATAGTTAAAAACATTGCTACGCTCCTCAGTACTAAGCACCAGCCTCAGAGCAGATTCTAAATAAAGATCGGGCTGGCAGCGCGCGTCTTGAGCCGTGTGAATATAAAACTGTCGGATGTATTGGCGCAAAACCGTAGCATTGAGTTCAGTTGTAATCCCAAAGTCCTTAAGATGGTCACGGACGCGCTGTTCAGTTTCTTTATCTGCTAGTTTTTTTGCAACTAGCCCATCTGCCGTGTAGTCATCCAAAAACTCTGCCTGCATTTCGGGCGAGGCTGCACACATCAAATGGCAAAGCGACAGCATATAGCGGCGATGCTGCCACGACAAGCTTTCAACCCAGGCTTTCGCATGAGGGGGCAGCTGTTTTAAGATCTGCTCTGAACTGGCCTTGAACGGATTTTCTGAGATTCTGCTGTGTTTTAGAACCATGATTCTGAAGCCCCGCAGGCAAAATGCAGATGCTATCTATTTTATTTTAAAAATTTTAAAGTCTGATGTTCAGCACGCGAAGAATTGATGTGGTTATGCCATGCGATTAACTTCGTTTCCAGGGTTCCAAGAACTATCGAGCTGGAGAGCAGGAAGGAGTTGCATATAGAAGTAGGGGAGACAAACTCAGTTTGTCTCCCCTACTTCTATATGCAACGGCATCAATTGAGCAACTATTTCAACGCATTAGCACCAGAAACCACTTCCAAAATTTCTTGGGTAATGGCAGATTGGCGAGCTTTGTTGTAGGTAAGCGTTAGGGTTTTGATCAATTCGCTAGCATTTTCGCTGGCGTTGTTCATCGCTGTCATGCGGGCAGCTAGCTCACTAGCAGCAGACTCTTGCAGTGCCCGAAGGAGCTGATTGTTTAGATAGAGGGGCAGCAGGGCATTGAGAATTTGTACTGGGTCTTGCTCAAAGATCATGTCTTGAGGCAAGGGCGGTCTTTCACCAGTAATTTTCTGCCGTTCTACTTCAAACGCGCCGCTGCGACTAGTGAGTCGGAAGATTTCGTCGTCTGCACTTTCTAACCCCTGAGGGTCGAGCGGCAGAAGCGTTTGGGTAACCGGGCGAGAGCTAACCAAAGAGACGAATTTGGTGTAAACCAACTCGACGCGATCGACTGATTCTGACAAAAACAAAGATAGAATTTCGTCAGAAATTTTGGAGGCTTCGGCAGCGGTTGGGATTTGATCTAAACCCGAAAAGGTCGCATCAATCGGCTGATCGCGGCGCTGGAAGTACTGGATTGCCTTACGTCCTACTAAGACAAACCGATAGTTCAACCCTTCGGCTTGCAGTTCACGCGCTCGCTGCTCGGCTCGCTTGATGATATTGCTGTTGTAGCCTCCGCACAAACCGCGATCGCCCGAAATAACGAGTAATCCAACGGTCTGCACATCGCGCCCTTTCAGTAAGGGGAGGTCTACATCCTCGGATTTGAGGCGCGCTTGCAGGCCGTAGAGCACTTGAGCCAACCGATCGGCAAACGGACGAGTTGCCAGCACCTGTTCTTGAGCCCGTCGAACCTTGGCGGAGGCAACCAGACGCATTGCCTCGGTAATTTTTTTGGTATTCTTGACCGACTTAATGCGATCGCGAATGAACTTGAGGTTTGCCATAACAAGAAGGTAGAGGTTAGGGGTTAGGGGTTAGGGAGCAGAGTTGGAGTCAGGAGGGAGATGGGACTGGGAGCAGCAGCGCCAACAAAATTCCCACTCCCTGACGCCTAACTCCTAACCCCTTACGTCACGGATGCCAAAAAGGACTGTTTGTACTCGGCGATCGCTTCCTTCAGCAGTGTTTCTGCTTCATCTGTCAGCGCCTTGCCAGTCTTGATAATTTCGAGGTATTTGGGCTTGCTGGTTTTCAGGTAATCCCGCAGCCCTTTGGTGAAGGCCGTGATTTGATCGACAGCAATGTCATCCATGTAGCCGTTGATTCCAGCATAAATCAGCGCCACCTGCTCACCTACAGACAGCGGTGAATACTGAGGCTGCTTCAACAGTTCGCGCAGGCGTTGTCCCCGTGCCAGCTGGTCTTGGGTCGCTTTGTCTAGGTCAGAGGCAAACTGAGTAAAGGCTTCTAGTTCGGCAAACTGAGCCAGCTCTAGCTTCACCTTGCCAGCTACCTTCTTCATCGCTTTCGTCTGAGCCGCTGAGCCGACCCGAGACACAGAGATCCCCGCGTTCACCGCTGGACGCAAGCCAGAGTTGAACAGGTCAGAGGACAAGAAGATTTGACCGTCGGTAATGGAAATTACGTTAGTCGGAATGTAAGCCGACACGTCACCGGCTTGGGTTTCGACAATCGGTAGCGCCGTCATACTGCCCTCACCCAATTCGGGGCTGAGTTTAGCCGCGCGCTCTAGCAAGCGGGAATGCAGGTAAAACACATCGCCGGGGTAGGCTTCTCGTCCCGGCGGGCGACGTAGCAGCAAAGACATTTGGCGGTAAGCTTGGGCTTGCTTGGACAAATCGTCGTAGATTACCAGGGTGTGTTTGCCCTGGTACATGAAATATTCTGCCAAGGTGGCACCCGTGTAGGGAGCCAAAAACTGGAGCGGAGCCGGTTCACTGGCGCTAGATGCGACGATGATGGTGTAGTCTAACGCGCCACGTGCCCGCAGCACTTCTGTAACTTGAGCAACCGTGGAGGCTTTTTGGCCGATCGCCACGTATACGCAAATTACATTCTCACCCTTCTGGTTGATGATCGTGTCTAGGGCGATCGCGGTTTTGCCCGTTTGGCGATCTCCAATGATGAGTTCGCGCTGTCCCCGACCCACAGGAATCATCGCATCAATTGCTGTAATCCCGGTCTGCATCGGCTCATAAACCGATTTGCGAGACACAATACCGGGCGCAGGCGATTCGATTAAACGCGATTCTGTAGTAACAATTTCACCTTTACCATCAATTGGGCGAGCCAACGCATCAACCACGCGGCCAATCATGGCATCACCAACTGGAATCGACGCGACCCGTCCAGTGGACGTGACCGTACCACCCTCTTGAATGTCTCGCCCTTCACCCATCAGCACCACGCCGACGCTGTCTTCTTCCAGGTTTAGAGCCAGACCAATCGTGCCATCTTCGAACTCCAAAAGTTCGCTTGACATCACGTTTTCAAGACCATAAACCCGGGCAATGCCGTCACCAACTTGCAGCACAGTTCCTACATTAGAAACCGTGACCTCTTGGTCATACTGCTCAATTTGCTGGCGGATAATATTGCTAATTTCGTCCGGTCTAATTGCTACCATTGCGTTTTTCTCCAGGAGAAGAGTGACTAACCAGTTGCAGGCGTTGGAGTGGAATTGAGCTAAACACCCAGTTTGAATGGGAGGTAAAAATCAGTGAGGGTGAAAAATTAGTGAGATGGAACGGCTAGTGAAAACCTAAAAGGCGACGCTCAGAGCCAAGAGAGACTAAGCAAAATGCAGGCTCTAAGCGTTACCACTTAGTCGCAGACCAATCCGTCGCAGCTGCCCGCGCAGGCTGGTATCAAACACCTGAGAACCGACCTTGATCACTACCCCAGCAATCAAATCGGGGTCAACATTAGTCTCCAGTTCCACTTCACGAGCGTTGAGGAGGGCGATAACTTTTTGACGAACGGCATCCTTTTGAGCATCGCTCAGCTCTACAGCAGAGGTCACCTCCGCTAAGACAGCCTGTTTCAGCTTGCGCCACAAAACTTGATATTGCTTACAAATGCTGTCTAGGAATGAAATTCGTCCGCGATCCACCAGCAGCAACAGAAAATTTAGAGTGATAGGATGCACCTGCTCGCCCAATGACTGACGAAGAATGCCCTTTTTTACATCAGCTTGAATGAGTGGGCTGGCTAAGACTTTCCTGAGATCTTCAGAATCTCTCAGCAGCTGCCGTAACCCAGCGATATCTTCACCAAATCGATCGGTCAGGTTGTCAGATTGAGCCAGCGACATCAGCGCTTGGGCATAGGGTTCAGCAATTTCAGATGACATCAGGCTATCGTTCATCAAGACCCTCCAAGGGTTGCAATACCGCGATCAATCAGGGTTTGTTGCGCCGTTTCACCCAAGTCTGAGCGCAGACGAACTTCTACCTGCTGCATGGCAAGAGCCGCAACCCGTTGGCGCAGTTCGTTCACGATGCGCTGCTGTTGAGAGGCGACGTCTTGATCAGCCGCTGCTTTCATCCGCTCAACGTCTTGTTCGGCTTGAGCCAAAATTGCATCGCGCGCTGCGATCGCACTGACTTCGGCTTCGCTACGAATGCGGGTAGCTTCGACTTGAGCTTGAGCCAGATTTTGCTGCTGTTTTGCCAGCACTGAAGCCGCTTCTTTTTTGCGGGTTTCAGCTTCGGTAATGGCAGACGCAATCCCATTGCGCCGCTCACTCAGCGTCTTACCCAAAAAGCCACGTCCAAAATAAATCAATACGCCGATGATAATGACGAGGTTAATCAAGTTGGAATCTAGGAGATTGAAATCTAGACCAAAACCACGCCCTTCAGCCGCTTCCGGCAACTCCCCCGCATCTGCGGCAATTGCCCATAAAGTCCCTACTATTTCCATCTGTGTCATGCCTGATCAGCTTCTAGTGATGAGCAACTCGCTTGCTAAGGTCAAAAAGTTTGGACGAACTTGAACAAAAGGGCGCACAAACCTAAACAAACTCAGACAAAAACGAATAATTGATTGACGTTCAACCGATTGGAACGCCCGCCAAAAGTTTATCCAGAATCTGGCGACTGAGAGACTCGACCTGCTGTTCAAGCGATCGCATGGCCTCCTGTTTCTCCAAATCTAATTCCTTTTGAGCCTGTTCGCGCTGCACCTGTGCTTCCTGTTGCGCCTCAGCAATCTTCTGAGATGCAATCTTTTGAGCGTCTGCTTCCGCAGCAGCAATAATCGCTAGAGACTGACGACGGACATTTGCCGCTTCTTGCTCATATTGAGCTGCTAGCGCTTCCGCCTTCATCAATCGCTCTTTCGCTTCCGACTGGTTAGTGCGGATATAGCTATCTCGATCGTCTAGCGCCTTTCCGAGCGGTTTGTAGAAGGTCGCGTTGAGCACGGCGACCAGCACCATAAACTGCAATGCCATCAGTGGCAATGTGGCATCTAGGTCAAACAGACCGCCGCCCTCTTCAGCCAGCAAACATGTCCAATACATCATAATCAGTCGCCCCTTTTTATTACGGGGTCAAACTATGGGGTCAAATTTCAAGATCAGGTGTTGAAAATTATTCGGACGGCCTGGGACAAATCTGTACAGAGCAAACAGCCGTGCAGCACATTAACCTGAGACCACAAGTTATAGGATGTGAGCGATCGCCCACATCCCAGATAACTGCCGAAAAATTAGGCGAAGGGGTTGGCAAACAAAAGTACCAGTGCGACCACCAAGCCGTAGATGGTTAGCGCTTCCATGAAGGCCAAGCTCAGCAGCAAAGTACCGCGAATTTTGCCTTCTGCTTCGGGCTGGCGGGCAATCCCTTCAACAGCTTGACCCGCTGCGTTTCCTTGACCAATACCAGGACCGATGGCAGCTAGACCAACAGCCAGGGCAGCAGCGATAACTGAAGCAGCAGCAACTAATGGATCCATGATGTTTTACCTTCTATTGATTACAGAACTGAACAAGCCTTAAGCCGGGACTAATCCAACACGATTAATCCATTGAAAGGTGGCGTTACCGCCAGTAGACATCAGCTGTAGCCGCTAACCGATAGCAAAACTACACCTGAGCCATCCAAGGATGAAGTGCAAAAATACACCTCAACTGAGGCCGCTAATGCTCCTCATGACCTTCACCGTGATCCTCCATTGCTTCGCCAATATAGGCAGCTGCAAGTGTCGCAAAAATGAGCGCTTGAATGGCACTGGTAAACAGACCCAAGGCCATCACAGGCAGCGGCACAAACAAGGGCACAAGGAGAACCAAAACCCCAACCACTAGTTCATCTGCCAGGATGTTTCCAAACAAACGGAAGCTTAGGGAGAGAGGTTTAGTGAAATCTTCAATAATTTTGAAGGGCAGCATGAAGGGAACAGGCTGCACGTAGTTGCCAAAATAACCCAATCCCTTTTTGCTAAAACCAGCATAAAAATATGCCAGAGAGGTCAACAACGCCAATGCCACCGTCGTATTAATATCGCCAGTGGGAGCGGCCAACTCTCCATTAGGGAGCTTAATCAGCTTCCATGGAATTAGTGCACCTGACCAGTTGCTGACAAAAATAAACAAGAAGAGAGTTCCAACAAATGGAACCCAAGGGCGATACTCCTTCTCTCCAATCTGGTTTTTAGCCAGGTCGCGAATGAACTCCAGAGCATATTCCATCAGGTTTTGAGTGCCGGAGGGAATGCGCTGAATGTTGCGGGTTGCCAAAGCTGACACCACAACCAGGAGGCCAATTACAAACCAGGAGGTTAGAAACACCTGCCCGTGCAGCTTCAAACTTCCCAATTCCCAATAGAACTGCTTACCCACTTCAAGCTCTGCAAGGGGGAAGGCGTTGAAGACGTTCAAAGAGATCAACGTTTCCATACGAAAAGGTTTCCCTGGAATAGTTTAGGGATACGCTAGGACTTGGCGGTT
>CASBQJ010000625.1 GCA_949127705.1 Synechococcales cyanobacterium PMM_0085 | reverse complement strand
GCCCAACCGCAGATGAAATCTGATTTGATTTTGGTTGCAGATGGCAACACTCAACAAGCCGGAGTATTTGAAATCACAGGGCGACAGCTCACCGTGCGAGAACTCAATGCCACCGGGGTACTGTATGCCACTAACCATTTTGTCACGCCCGAAATGCAGCACCGGGGGCGAGTCCCGACCCGCTCTAGCCAACTGCGCTATCAACGCTACCAGCAATTGTTAGAACCAGGCGCATACCATTCACGCCATGGCCAGATTGATGCCGAGGTGATGGTCGAGATGTTGCGCGATCGCATCCATCCGCAAACCCTACAGGAAAGCCCGCTGGGCACCTACGACGACAACCTGACGTTGGCGACCAACGGCGCACTGCGGCAAGTGGTGTTTGACCCAGCCCGGTTAAACTTTTGGCTGGCAACGGGCGACGTACCCGTTCCGGCTAATCCGTTTATCGGGTTTTCATTGGCTGAATTGCTAGAGTTGCCGAATGCGATCGCTTGCCCGTCGCTGCCCTAATGACCTTGCGCCCTAATGGCAGGTGTGCTTGGCGGGCGAGGGGGCAACGTCGTTGGCCGGGTTGAGATCGAAGAAATTGACGGGTTTGAGCATAAACCCGATATACGACACGGGCATCACCGGCCAGTCTTCGCAGCGGGGAATGTGGTTGTGGTTGAAGGTGTACCACACCACCAAGTCAGTATTTTCAACCGATTCGTTGGCCTCGGTCCACTGGGGCAGCCCCTCACCGCCTGCGTGCTGATTGGGATAATTGCCCGCCGGGAAATATTCATCTGGATCGAAGGGCGTCACCCAAAGGTGCTTCGACATATAGCCGCCCCGCTTCATCACGCTAGATTCGGGGTGGGCAAAGGGTAAGCCGTTTTCCCCATGCACCAGTTTGTAGCCCACTGGGTAGCCCATGCGATTGTGGCTAGAGGGGTTGACGATTTTCCAGTAGCGGGCTTTGAACGGGTCAATCAGCCGCTGGGCGTCTTGCTCGGTGCCCAGCAACGTAGATTTGGCGTAGAACGCATTGCCGTAGGGGTTGTGTTCACCCAAGGGGACGGCTTCGGTATCGACCTCATACACAGAGTTGTTGTTGCCGTCGATTGACATATCCATCCGCATACAAAAGACATGCTGATGGTTGGGGGCATAGAGCTGGGGGGATAGTTCTATGCCATAGGGCGTGGTGGTGTCCGGCATTAGTGCCCCGGTGGTCATCATCCCCGTCAGCTTCACTTCATATTGAATCGTGCCGTCCTGGTAGAAGTACCAGAAAAAGCCATATTCGTAGTTGCCGACGGTGGCAATGAACGACAGCACCAGACGCCGCGATCGCCGCACTTCTACTTGATCCGTCCGCCAGTCGGTATGCTTCCAGAGGATGCCATAATCTTCCTCATGCATACAGATGGCGTTTTTAATCTCAAAAATGTCGCCTCGGGTGTTGGCCATCACTGCATCAAAGTAGCGAATTTCACCGAGGCAATCGCAGCCCAACTTCAGCGAATTGGCCAGGGTGCCCACGCCATATTCACCGAGATCGAAGGCATTTTTGCGCGCTTGGGTAATGCTGGTATCCCCGTAGGGCACGGTCATTTCTGCGAGCGATGCCCGGTAGAGAATGGGGCGCACCCGACCTTGATCTTCATAGCCCACGGTGTAGAGCACCAGCCCTTCACGCGGGGTGAAACCAATTCGCATCTGCCATTTTTGCCAGCGGATCTCGTAGCCGTCCCGCACTTCAAAGCTGGCTCCTTCTGGCTGGATAATCTCTAACGGCTTTAGACCAGTGCGCAAATCGGTCACAGATTCGGTGCTGTAGTTGCTGGGTTCCGTGGGCACGGGCACCACGCCATGATCTTCAACCCGCACTACTTCCATGGTGTTTAAGTCAACCACCACAATCAGCCCGTCAATGGGGTGGGCGTAGAGGTTATCGGTAGGATTGTTGCGCACCCAGCACAGCGCCCGCGACAGTCGCCGTCCGCTGTCGCCCTCTACATCATCGTCATACCAACCCGCAGACCACGAATCGACACACACCAAGCTCATATCTGTAATCCCCCGCTTGGCCACTGCCGCCTGAAAGTCGGGATTCGATTTAACCGCCGTTTCGCAATCAAAAAACTCATCTAGGGCAATGGGCGGCTGCACGTTGGGAATATGCGTCCAAGACACCACCGATGATGCTGTTAATGACACGACGGCTTCATAGGTGTAACCCGTCGTGTTATCCAGCACGATAATGAAAGCAGCCCGCTCAATCGGCATCCCCGGCTCAAAACTAAGCACCACACTTTTCAACGGTTCGTGCAGCGTTATCGAGATAAACCGCACCCGTTCACCTAACTCTTTTTCAGCTTTGAGCAGGGCGATCGCGGCCAGAATTTCGCTGGCACTCAAGGGTTCTAAAGGATGCAGGGCAGAGGATGCGATCGCGTTGGACGATGCCGCAGGCGAATTATAAATGGCGGTCATACTCGAAGTTCTCCTTAACTAAAGACGACATTAAACGGATGCACCCATTTGTAGAGATGCAATTAATCGCGTCTCTACCGTGCGTGAAGACGCGATTAATCGCGTCTACCAGATTGGGAGGTTGATGTTGTTTTAACCGAGGACTAGGGGCGGATCAATTATCAATTAGAGTTGACCTATTTATACCGGCTGCACCATCAAAAGCGTTATCCAAAATTGGCAATTCTTACCAAAGGTTGACAAAAAACCTGCTAAATATGAAGCTGTCGGTAAATGAGTTAGGGTAGCTTTAAGATAGGTCAATTATTCATTTTGCAGTGGTATCTAACGACACAGGAAACTATTTTGTAAGGTGACGGAAGGCAGTTCTCCAAACATATTGCGATAGTCCGCAGAGAACCGACTAAAGTGCCAGAACCCCCATTTTGCAGCGATATCTCCGACGGTGGACTCTGCTGACGTTTTAGCCCGCAATTCGCGCCATACATGGTTCAATCGGATGGCTTTGAGATAAAGTAACGGGTTAATGTCTAGCACATCTTGAAAGCTGTATTGCAGGGTGCGGCGACTGACATTGAGGGCGATGCAGAGATCGGCGATCGTGACCGATTCTTCCATATGGTCGTATAAGTAAGCTTTGGCGCGTTCGACTAGCTGCCGCCGGGAATGAGGCAATGGGGATGGGGCGGGGGCGGTCTCCAGGCTTTCTAGGACGTTGAGCAGGTTCCAGCACAACCCTTGCAGTAGGGTATGGCGCAACTGAGGCTGGTTGAGCTGGTGGGGGTCAATGCGGATCGCATCTAAAACTTGCAGCAGCAACGCCCGCCAGGTGTGGAGCACGGCAGGATGGGGCGATCGCACTCCACTACTCTGTAGCAGTTTGGGCAAATCTAACCCAGCCGTCTGCATGGCAAACTGGTGCAGAGGTGCCGCTGGCATCACCACAGCCACGATATCGAACCGACGCGGGGTACAAAAATCGAGCGGGTCTCCTTGCTTTAATACAAGCAGGCGATCGCAGTCGAGCACTTGGCCAGAGAAGATGGCGCGTCCGTCCATTGCCACTGG
>CASBQJ010000624.1 GCA_949127705.1 Synechococcales cyanobacterium PMM_0085 | reverse complement strand
TAATAAATACGTCTGCAATATTAAAAATAGCAAAATTAATCAGCCGGATGTCTAAAAAGTCGATTACTTCACCGGAGAGGAAGCGATCGATCCCATTGCCCAAGGCTCCTGCCAAAATAAACCCATAGCCCACCTGTTCCCATCGGTGCATTTTGGGGCCAAACCAGGCCAGTGCCATCAACCCCAGGCTCACCGTCAACGACAGCCAGCGCAGCCATCCGCCACTTTCACGAAATAGGCTAAAAGCAGCTCCTTTATTGGTGACGTAGGTGAAATGAAACACGCCCTCCCAGAGCGGAATGCTCTCTCCTAACTCCAGGCTACGGGCAATCAAATATTTAGTGAGCTGATCAAAAATCAAGCCGACTGAGCCAACAATCCAAAAAAGCCGATTTTTGAAACTCATAGGTTGACGAAGAAAATTTAAGTCTAACGGCTGCACGATTTAAAGCTGTGCAAAGGCAGGCTCTAACCGGATGCATTTCTAGTAAAGCAAAGTTTTAGTAAGTTTTTTTAATAAAACATTTTTAATAAAACATTAAATGACGCAGGATAAATGAGACCACGGTGACTGCACAAATAACGGCCAACTGACCCAGCAACGGACTTAAAGAATAGGCAAAGATCAGCTGGGACAGCTCGGCAATGGGCGCGGCTAGCCAGTGCCAATGAGAGGCGATCGCCAAATAGCTCAGACCCACCACATGCACGGTCAGCAACCCACACACACAGCTAAACGCCAGCGATTCTAGCCGCACGGGCACCCGAAACGCCCAATAGCCGCAAATCCAAGCTCCAGGAATAAACCCTAGTAAATAGCCAAAGCTAGGCTGGTGGACATAATCAATCCCGCCACCTAGGGTAAAAATGTTGAACCAGGTCAACCCCAGAAGTAAATAGGCAATTTGCGAAATCGCCGCCGCATTTCTGCCGCCCAAGCAGGCGACGAGCAGCACAGCCCCAATCTGGAAATTTACGCCCAACGCCTGCGGCTGTAGCCCATCTTGCCCCCAAGCCCACGGTGGATTCGTGACAGACGCTTGCAGAAACGTGCCACCAATCGTCAGGACTAGGCCAACTAAAGCCCACAGTAGATCGGTGGGAGCAACCATCCGAGAGACAAAAGGATAAGGGGTTGAACGAGGAGAATTCCGAGAAGGCGGCATGGACGATCCAAACGGGAGGGACGAGTGCCTCCATTTCCAGTACTTTTTCGTAGAAGAGTCTGGTTTCAAATCAGACTCAAACCCCTGCACTGCCCGGTTAGTGGGCAGTGCAGGGTTCTAATCTTAGCGTTAGATGAGACTACCTACTCACTAAAGTTAGATTATACGTTCCATAGGACAATCTGTCCGGGTCTCAGCGAGGGTCAGGCTAAATCAAACTGGACGGGTTGTTTGAGTAATGGATTTAGGTTTTCAAACGCAATAGTTTGGGTATGCTGCTGTTGAATTGCCCGTAAGGTATTGAGAGTTGGAGTGCGATCGCCGTCATAGTGAATGCGTTTGAAATAGGCATTTAGATCAATTAAATCAGTTGCGGCTGGGTCTTGCTCTAATGTCATCTGCGGTTGGCTCCAGGATCTTCCAGGATTTAGATTTTGCGCTTGGGTTGCTGTTTCTCTGCCTACATCTCTTGGAGATACTCGTCTAGGCGACCCAGACGATCTGGCCAAAATTGGCGGTAGTGGTCGAGCCATCAACCTGTTTTAGCGGTTCTGCCTCAAGCTTACAGGCATGAATTGCGATCGCTTCTCTCAACTTCTACACACTCACAAACGTATAGCGATCCATGGCTATGTTGTCATGGGAAACCGTCTACATCTGATTGCATCATCTAACAACCTATCGAAAGAGGTAGGGGCATTCAAATCGTTTACAGCCCGTTCCATTGTTGACTGGCTCAAGGCCAATGACCGTTGCCTCTTATAGGTTGGTTGGTTGAAACTGGGGCGATCGCCTAACGGGTGGAATAAACCAACGGGTGGGACGTTCTACCGACGTAGGGATGAAGCATTTGTATCAGTACGCTGGAACGTTGGCCGAAATCTAGGTACAAATGCTTCATCCCTACACCTCTCGGGCAGCCGATGTTTGATACAAATGCTTCATCTCTACACCTTTCGGGCAACCAATACCAAGCGACATCCACTGAATCAACGGCTGCACAGAATTTTGCAATAGAACTTTGCTTTCTGTTGTTGTAACGGCTGTAACAAAAGAGGGATAATTCATTCAGGCTTCATGATTGATTTTTCACCCCTCTACAACTTTTAAAAAATTCTATGTGGAAAAAAGCGTTTTCACTGTTGCAGCAGATGGGCAAGTCCTTGATGCTGCCCGTTTCAGTATTGCCGATCGCCGGATTATTGCTGGGATTAGGCAGTGCCAAGTTTAGTAAACCAGAAACCTTTTTCTGGATGCCGGAGTTTCTGGCGCAAATTATGAAGCAGTCGGGGGATGCAATTTTTGCCAACCTGCCGCTGATTTTTGCCGTGTCGGTGGCGATCGGATTTACTGGGAATGATGGGGTGTCTGCGCTGGCGGCCACGGTGGGGTTTGCGGTATTTTTGGCGGCGTTGGGGGCAGCTTCCACAACGCTGTGGGGCGTGCCCGCCGAGTCGCTGAAACCTGTAATGGGCATCTCCTCGCTAGATACCGGGGTCTTTGGCGGCTTGATTATGGGCTGTGTCGCGGCTTACCTATTCAATAAGTTTTTTCGGATTCAGCTACCGCAATACCTAGGTTTCTTTGCCGGGAAGCGGTTTGTGCCAATTATTACGTCCTTTGCAGCGATCGCAGTTGCCCTGGTGCTCAGCATTATCTGGCCGCCCATCGGCAATGGCATCAAGGTAGCCGCCGCCGCCGCTGCCGATGGTAGCAATGTACCGGTAACGGCAGCAATCTATGGCATTGTGGAGCGATCGCTACTCCCCTTCGGCCTGCACCACATTTGGAACGTGCCCTTTTT
>CASBQJ010000623.1 GCA_949127705.1 Synechococcales cyanobacterium PMM_0085 | reverse complement strand
TTCTCTAATACCTGCGAGCTTTTTGAGCAAGCGATAAGTGTCTTTGCCGATGATGATTCTCATCTCCTGCTTATCTTTGCTTGTGGGAGCCATTCTTAAAGACTACTGGAGTTTTCCGGTAGATTTTCGCATATCATTGATCTAGCTACTGGAGTACTCCAGTAAAGCCGCATCCTATTCGAGGTAAAACCCATGGTCATACTCTCCGATGATGAAGTCGCCCTCATCCGATCGCTCCTCACCGCCCTACGCGGGATCAAAGTTCGCGATATCGACAAAGCCATGGTGATTTTGGCCAAAGCCGACAAACGCAGCCAGCGATGATTGTGCTCACCGACGAGCAGGCCACAGCCATGTATCGCCTGCTCCCCTGCATTTTGCTGAATGAAACCTACCTCATCGCCGCCATGGAAGACGCGAGTTATTGAAACAGCTGAGACACGAGGTACAGAAACCCACGCAATAGAGGGCTAGTTAGCTGATCTGGAGGAAACAGCGTATTCACCAGCCGTAAAAGTATTTGTTCTCGACGGTAAACCTCCACCTGCTGTTTACGCCAGTCGATAATCCAATACTCTTGAACCCCGCGTTCCGAATAGAGCTTCAGCTTCAGTTCGCGATCGCGTCGCTCGTTGTCATGACCAGGAGAAAGGACTTCTACCACCAGTTCTGGGGCACCCGTCAGGTGTCCAGCATCGTCCAGCAGAACGGCCAACCGCTCTCGACTCACCCAAACCACATCCGGAATCACATGGTCGGCATCAGTGAAAATTACCCCAGGGGCTTGCACCGCTTCGCCTAAACCCGTTGCCAATGACCAGGCATCTAGAGCAGTGCTCATACGGGTGCTGGCTTTTTGGTGTTGCCAGTCGGGCGCTCGGGTCACCAGCAATTCTCCCTGAATAATTTCGTAGCGATTACCGTTGTCTGGAAACAGATCGAGATCCGCCGCTGTCCATCGCACTGTGTTGGGTGTACTCTGGCTCATCCGATGTTCCTGTGGAAGTGACTCTATTCTACAAAGCAAATATCGCCTGCTAATAAAGACTTATAAAAATCAAGCTGCTGGCAGGCAAGGACTCGGTTGGTGTAGTGGGCGATCGCCCGTTCGTATCCCTGTTGCGCCAGATTTGCGGCCTGGTCGGGATGGTGGAAGAGCGATCGCAGCTGCTCCCGTAGAGCCTCGGCATTCCCTTCCGCAAACACTAGACCCGCCTGACCAATTACATGGGGAATCTCGCCAGAATTGGAGCCAATTATCGGCACCCGGCAGGCCATCGCTTCGATCAGCACATGCCCAAACTGCTCTTTCCAGCCGCTAGCCGTCAGCGTTTGCACCTGATTCGTCGTCTGAGACGCTAATACCAATGCATCCATCGCATTCAAATAGCGCGGCACTTCCGCATGGGGCACACTTTCAACCCAAATCAGGCGATCGCCGATGCCCCAGTCGGTAGCCTGCTGCATCAGCCGCGCCTTCAAATCGCCACGCCCCACCAACAGCCAGCGCCAAGCAAAGTCCCGCAAGCCTGCCAGCGCCTTGGCCACGGTCAGCAAGCCCTTTTCCTCCACAAACCGCCCCACATATCCCACGACAAGCTCGTCGGGTCGAATCCCCAGTTCAGCCCGTAACAGCGGCTGTGGCTGCGGATAAAACCGTCGCTCGTCCACGCCCAATTGCGGCAATATTTGGAGGGCACCTCGGTAGCCGCGCTGATGGAGAACATCAGCAGCATCCCGATTTCCGGCGATCGCCCCATCTGTGTGGCGCAGGTTATACGCCTCTAGCTGAGCGATTGGGAATTTGAGCCTGTAGGGTAAATTCCACCAGGTAAAGCACAGGTTTTTTGCCCCCAACTTCAGCATCCGATTCAGCGTAATTAGCTCCGCATAGGCCAGCGACTTTGCCCCCTGCTCAACCTGAATGATCTGGGGACGAAACTGACGCACTAGGGCAATCAGATCGGCTCCAAACCACAGCAGCCCTTGATGGTTTTGGCTGAAATTGGAGCAGGGCACAATCCGAAATGTTCCCGAGCCAGAGGGTTGAGAAATCACTGTTTGAGCCTGCACCCCGCCCGGTTGCCAGCAGCGCGGCACCACCACCGTGACTTCGATACCAGGTTCTAATGCGGCGATCGCCCTCAGCTTTTCGCAGTTGAGGTCAACGGTGTAGGTATGGCTAGCAACCAAAATTCGCATGGCAGCTTAGTAAGATTTGGATCGTTTGTTGAATAAGGGATCTTGATGGCTGTAATCTTGGCCATCGTTCCATAGGGCGCGAACGCAGCTATGTAGGGCACTTAATCCGCCAAGCAAGTAAAAACTACCACGGCTGAGAACTTTGAGCAGGGAACCGCTTTTATAACAAGGCGGATGACCCAACACATGGCAGTCAAATAATTTGGCGAAAAACCGCAGCGCCTGGGTTGGAGTCAGGTTTTTCAACCCCAGCAAAAAATGGTTGTGGTAGAAGGTGAGCTGGTATTGCAGCGATCGCATGCTGATGTCATGACAGCCGCCTGTCTCTTCGCCCAAATGCACCAGATGCGCCTCTGGGTCGTACCAAATAATTTGCCCCGTTGGGCGCAGGCGCAGGCAAAAATCTGACTCTTCCCGGACGGCACTGCCGCGAAAGCGTTCGTCGAACCAAAGCTGCTGCTGTTCAAACAGCGATCGCCGAAATGACATATTGCAACCCCGCGCCGTCAACACCTGCTGGGGCTTGACTGTATGCACCAAATCCACATGGTACCAGGCAATGCTCGGATTCATCGCAGCGGGCGGTAAGTCCTCAATCCTCAAGCTGGGATCATCTTCCAGCTTCATTCGATCAAACACCCGACCGGCCACGGCGGCCACCTCTGGGCGATCGTAATGCCGCCCATGGGCGGTTAGAAAACCGGGCGGCAGCAGTACGTCATCATCGACAAATACAATTATGTCTCCACGCGATCGCCGCACTCCATAGTTGCGCGCTCCTGGTAAACTGGCCCATTTCACTTTAAATAATCGGATTTTCTGACTATTCGCCAGTGCCTGCAAATACGCCTCCGTTTCTGGCTCATGGGTCACCGTTTGATCCACCACAATTATTTCAAACGCAGGATAATCTTGCGGCAACGCACTATCCAGCGTCTGCCGCAGCACTGCTTCACGGTTGTAGGTGGGAATGATCAGGGAAATCAAGGCTGAGGAATAAAGGATGAGGGATGAATAGTAGGGGCAGGTTTTGGCGATCGCCACCCTGGCTCAACCAGCATTCTAACCAAACCTGCCCTCCGGATGCGGCAGAATCGGTAGGGGCAGGTTTTGGCGATCGCTACCCTGGCTCAACAAAAATTTTGACTAAACCTGCCCTCCGGATTCGAGATCAGAAATAATTCTCATCCAAACCCGGCTCGATGCAAGCGGCGGCGCTGGGTTTGCAGCTGGCCTTTATCGCCAGCATCTAACCGCTCTAGCCGAGCAATTTCGGGAAGTTTGAGGATGATGCCGGCAAAAAACCAGTAGTAGACGGAAACTGGATCGACGTCGAGCGGGTAATAGTAGGTGTTGTAGCTGATGAACAGGACGAAGACCCAAAGGGCTGCACCGTAGCTGCGCAGGTTGCGATCGCGTACCGACCGATACGCCTTAAAGGTGAGATAGGTCAGCATCGTTACCAAGACCAAAAATGCTAGCGTTCCCAACAGCCCAATTTCGTAGAACAGCTTGGGATAATAGGCTTCAACCAGTACCGTCTCTCCCAGGTTGCGGGCGGCGTTGGTGGCTCGGCCTAACCCGTTACCCAAAAACCCATCCTGGTCGCGCATCGCCCATTCAAACTGCTCGCTGATAAACATATGGGGAGGGGAGGCTACCCAGCGGCTCTGCAAGCTTTCCATCCGCTGTTGCAAAATATCGGGGTTTTTGAGAGCGGCTACTCCGAGTAACAGTCCCAAAATTACCGCACCGGGGATAAAGCGTTTGAAGTTGACGACTTGCCCGGTCAACAGCATTAAAATCACAAACACGACGGGAACTAGAATCAAAGCAATCCGCTGCCCCGATAGTACGGCCATGATAAATACGGAGGCCAGAGACACGAGGCCAGCGGTTCGCCAGCGGATTTGGGGATCGCTGAAGGCGGTAGCAAAGGCCAAAAAGCTAGACGAGATTAAAAACCAGCCCCACTGCCAGGGTGCCACAAAGGTGCCGGGAAGCCGAATTTGCCCTAATGCTGGGGTGTAAAGCACAGCTCCACCCACAAAGCAGCGGGCGTTTAGGGAAGCTTTGTATAAGGCAGCACCTTCGGCAAACCGGGTGCCGGAACAGCGCCCCGTTTTGAGCAACAAAAACTGGATGAACGCTAGCCCGCAGCAGACCAAAATGATCACGACCGTTAGCCGCATCAAGTACAGCAGATCGGTGCGATCGCGCAATAAATAATAGGCACAGACCAGCAGCGGCACATAGCCTAACAGCACCTTCAGCCCCAAAATACCAACGAGAATGGGATGATCCCCTGGCGCGGCGGAGAACTGCTGCCCGCCATTGACCACCAGCAAGGTCGCCAAACACAGCACCAGCAAAATGCCGACGGGTGCCACCAACTGCTTCGGCACCAAGATCGGCAGCTGCTCTCGCCGACAGTATTGAATCACGCCAAATACTGCTGGAATATAGAACCCATCTTTGGCGAGTTGCAGCAGGGGGCTGTTGCCCAGCAGGTAAGTCACGCTGCCGCTGAAGGGCATATAGATCAAAAAAGCCCACAGCGCTTGACGCGGATATTTGAATGAGAGGGTGGTACACAACACGGCTATAGTTGCGCCAACGCCAACTTTGGGGCTAGAGGCTAGCCCCACCACAAACCCGACCAGCGTTGAAAACAGGACGGCAAAAATGGTGAAGGTTAGCAGGTCTTTGCGCAGTCGCTCTGTTTTGCGCCGCTGAGCCAATCGTTGTTTCAGCAGCAGGGCGGGCGGGGGAGCGATCGCCGGTTCTGAGGAATTAGACTTGCGCCGGGTTTTTAACACAAGGGTTTAGATCAAGTTGCCCAAGTTGAAATTGGTTGGGGGTGCTGCACATCTGCAATCAATCGTAACCAAATTATAGTAATTAAACTCACAAGCTGAAACCCAACAGATGTCTTGAAACTCATTCTTAAAGATTTCGTAAATGAAACCTTATGAGTTTACGAGTGTTTATATGGAGAGATGTTTGTTTAAGTTTAATTGATTATTAACTTCTACTCTAGCAAATCCGTATTTTCTCGAACCTAACTGTAGATGGAAGAAAAATTTAATAGAAAAGTTAGTTCACAACCTCATGATTCTACTGATGGAAGTTTAATTCACTTTCAACTACGGCAAAAACATCTAAGTACCTTAACAAATGAATAAGTCTAATCTTGATGTTGCTTGGGGGTTCTTACTCAACCAGTTAAGTCTTCTTCCGGCCTTTAATTGAGGATGTCTTGTTAAAACCAGGAGACCAATTATGTCAGCCTATATTGTTTATGATTCGGCTAGCTACGGTGGAAGCGTAGACACTTCACCTGTTCACTACAATCAAGGAATCGGCAACGGTGCAGAGGGAGGAGATCCAGGCAAGTCTCATCCCCATGGCGGCAGC
>CASBQJ010000622.1 GCA_949127705.1 Synechococcales cyanobacterium PMM_0085 | reverse complement strand
GAATGTGAACTACCTACCGATCAACCGACCCCATAATGATGTCGATGCTGCCTAAGATCGCAATCAAATCGGCAACCTTCACCCCTTTGATAATGTGGGGCAAAATTTGCAGGTTATTGAAATCTGCCGCACGAATCTTGAAGCGCCAGGGGAACACGTTATCGTCGCCAATGGCATAGATCCCGAGTTCACCTTTGCCGCTCTCCACCCGCACGTAGTTTTCACCTTTGGGGATCTTGAACGTCGGGGCAATTTTCTTACCAATAAATTGATAATCAAAATTGCTCCACTCCGACTTGGGTCCCGATGCCATCCGTTGTGCTTCCAGGTTCTCAAACGCGCCACCGGGTAGCCCCTTCAACGCCTGCCGAAGAATGTTAGTCGATTCGCGCATTTCTCGAATCCGCACCAGGTAACGTGCCAAGCAGTCGCCAGCCGTTTCCCACTGCACATCCCAGTCAAAGTCGTCGTAGCATTCGTAGTGGTCTACCTTACGCAAATCCCACTTGACTCCCGAGGCGCGCAGCATTGGCCCCGAAAGCCCCCAATTGATCGCCTCTTCCCGCCCAATGGTGCCAATGCCCTCAATCCGGCGGCGGAAAATTGGGTTGTTGGTGATCAGCTTTTCGTATTCGTCTACTTTGGGTAAGAAATAGTCGCAAAAATCTTCGCACTTCTCTGTCCAGCCATAGGGTAAATCGGCTGCAACACCGCCAATGCGCCAGTAATTATTGTTGACCATCCGGTAGCCCGTGGCGGCTTCCCACAGGTCATAGATTAGCTCCCGTTCGCGGAAGATATAGAAAAAGGGCGTTTGGGCACCCACGTCTGCCAAAAATGGCCCCAGCCACAGCAAGTGGTTGGCAATCCGGTTTAGCTCTAGCATGATGACGCGAATGTAGCTAGCGCGCTTGGGTACGGGCACATCTGCTAGCTTTTCAATTGCATTCACAACGACCGCTTCGTTGAACATGCCAGCGGCGTAGTCCCAGCGACTGACATAAGGAACATACATGACTGGTGTGCGGCTCTCGGCAATTTTTTCCATGCCTCGATGCAGGTAGCCAATTACCGGCTCACAATCAACGACGTCTTCCCCATCTAGTGTGACAATTAGCCGCAACACCCCGTGCATGGAAGGATGGTGGGGACCCATGTTCAGCACCATGGGTTCAGTCTTGGTTTCGAGCATTGCCATAGGTGGCGTCTCCCCTCAGGTAGCGATCGGCAGTTGGAATTGGCGAGTGTGGCGTTAGCACTCCCCTAAAATAAGCCGTCGGTACGATAACCTTCGGCAATCAGGGACACACTAACGTTTATTACAGTGTCTCTAACTATTATTATATGGGGCATCATCCCCAGCCTTTGCCTTTCAAATGCCCGAATTTCATAGAAAAAATCGTATGGCACCATAAGTTGTGCTGAGGGAGAAAGGGAAGCGCTGCTCAAACGGTAAAATTACAGTGCTTTGTGGCTTGGCTAAATCTGCTTGGCTAAATCTAAAGACAACTACGGCGGAAGGATAGTTTGATGGTGCTGCGAGTTTTGAGAATTACCAAAGATACTGCGTTTAAGCTGCGCCCTGAACCTCTGAGGCTGCTGGCGTCCCAAGAGCAGCGCGCGGTTATGGCTGGCACGTCTTATGAGATTGTGTCGTATGCCTATGCTGACATCAATGGCTCATTTAATGGGCACATCAAATTTTCTCTCAAAAATCAATCTCTCAACGGGTTCAATACTTGGTTTGTGCCTAGTTCACACGCCCAAGTCGAATTTGATGGCGTGGTAGTTTATCCCCAAGAAGATCAAGAAACGCTGCCCGTTCTTTGGATTAACCAAGACACCACTCTAAAGCGCCGCCCGCTCGATTCAGGTGGGTTGACGGCTGAAGAGCTAGCCCCCATCAAGCGGGGTACCAGTCTGAAGCTGCATTCCTATGCCTTTGCCGATGCCCAGGGTGATTTTAATAGCCACATCAAATTTGCAATCTACAATCAAGACGATTTCATCAACGGGTTCAGTACCTGGTTTGTCTACGATCGCCATGCCTTTGTGGAATTTGATGGAGATGTCGTTTATCCTCCGGAAGATCCAAAGATTCTGGTGCTGCGTGTGCTTGAAACTACGGTAGTCAAACGTCGCCCTGTGCCAGCCTCAACGCTGCCGCCCAGTGACGTGGCCGACATTTCTAAAGGCACCTTGCTCAAGCTAGATTCCTATGCCTACGCCGATGCGCAAGGCAGCTTCAATGACCACATCAAGCTGGCAATTAAATATGTTAATGACAACATCAATGGCTACAATACTTGGTACATCTACGATCGCTACGCGCGGGTAGAGCAAAACGATGTGGTTGTCTATCCATCACCCAAACCCAAGCCACCCAAGCCGCCAACGCCGCCTTCCCCACCTGCCTACCTGGGTAGAGCCTTTAAGCTCCCTGGCAATACCTCAACGTTTTACACCGATCAGCCGATTATTCCTGGCGGCAGCTTCCTCTGGGGCGAAGCCACTAAAAACGCCACCCGTATCCCCCAAACCGAAGACATTGTCCGCAACATTTTGGCTCTAGCCCGACAGCTACAGCGCGCCCGCAACCAGATCGATCGGCCTTTTACGATTAACTCGTGGTATCGTCCTCCAGCCGCCAATGCAGCCGTAGGCGGCGCGTCTAGAAGCCAGCATTTGTATGGTAGAGCTGCCGATGTTAGAGTTTCGGGGATGAGCGGTCGCCAGGTGGCCAATGCGGTGATGCTGTGGTGGGATGGTGGCGTTGGCGTTTACAGCAACATTCCTGGCATTGTGCATTTGGATGTGGGGCCAAAGCGGACGTGGGGATTTTGAGGAATAAGTTTTGAGGTTTGATTAGGCCGTGAACTCGAAACTCAAAACTTAATCAACTAGCCCGCGTAGGATTTAAGTAACCAGCCAATGATGATCCCCAGCCCGCCAAAGCGAACGGCTTGCCAGAAAATTTCTCGCAGTCCTTGCCAGGAAAATAGCTGACTTTCTAGGGCGATTTCTAATTCATCGAGCTGCGTTTGGAGCCGGTTCAGTTCAGCTCTTAGGGATTTAGTTCGGGTTTGCTGATATTGCCGCTGGGTTTGATGCAATTGCTCTTTTAGAGATTGCTGGCGATCTTGATCGGCACAAACTTGGGCATAGCGGTCTTGCAAAGACTGAAGCGATCGCTCCACCTCAGCTAGAGCCTGGTCAAAATCGGGTTCGGGAGGCGAGTCAGCCATCGGCAGGTTGAGAGAGGCCAAGATACAGTATAGGTAAAACTCACCCTAATTTCGGCTTATTGACTATGCCAAATTCTCCTCAGCCTCAGCCCCTAATTGCCGAGCTACTCGTTTCGCCCGAAACGCAAGCGCTGGCTCAGTTTAGTGATCTAGAGCTGGCACAAGCATTGGTAGAACGGCTGGCGATCGCCCCCACCGACTGGCATCGCTTGAAAGCCAACCGCCAGGCCCGCGCCTCAGAGCAAGCGGCGATCGCCCTACTCTACCTGCTCAAAAATCAGCCAGAAGAAGCGCTACCTCGGTTTCAGCAAGCCTCCGGCTGGCTCGATCGCTCGATCGTAGCGCCGCCCTGCCCCAGCCATGGGTAATTTTGCAAATATTTTTCTCGAAGGTAAAAAATTAAGTTCCTAATTTTGAGTTTTGAGTTAGGCGGTCAACTCAAAACTCAAAATTCAGAACTGATTTAACTCCGATTCCTACGCTTCGATCACAACGCGCAAGTTGCCTCGCTTTTTAACCACGCGACACGCCGTTGTATTGCCCACCCGCTCAAATTCCAGATCGAGCAGCGTACTGCCGACCCGCAAGTTTTGCAGCGACAAATGGTTGATGCTCCCTGGCAGGGCGGGATCAATGATGCGGAGATGATTGCCCGGAGCATCGGGCACTAGGTTGAGCATCATTTGCACTAGTTGAAACAGGGTACCTGTGGCCCAAGCCTGGGGAGAGCAGGCAACGGGATATTGTACTGGGTTGCTTTCTTTAATCCGCTCATAGCCGCAAAACAGCTCAGGTGGGCGGTAGTAGGGTTGACGCAGCGTCATATCGAGCAGCCCTCCTGCCACCTCTAAGGCAGCATCTACCAATCCTAAGGAGCGCAACCCCATGGCAATCAGACCATTGTCATGCGGCCAGATCGACCCGACGTGATATCCCATCGGGTTGTAAGCCGGAGAACCACTGCTGAGGGTGCGGATGCCCCAGCCATTAAACATGTCTGGCGCTTGCAGCCGTTCGGCCACACTCTGAGCCTTCTCGGGCTGAAGAATCCCCAAACTGAGACAATGCCCTGGGTTAGAGGCAATGCTATCAACGGGTTTGCCATCGCCGTCTAGGGCCAGCGCGCAATAATCTAGATCGTCAATCCAAAAATCACGGTTGAACCGCACTTGCAGATCGTGGGCTTCGTCGCGCCAGCGATCGGCTAGGTCAAGCCGCTTGCGCATTTGGGCAATTTCACTCAATCGCACTTTGGCGGCATAGACGTAGGCTTGCACCTCGCAAAGGGCGATCGCCCCTTGAGCCAGCTTGCCGTCGCGATCGACAATGCAGTCTCCCGAGTCTTTCCACCCCTGATTCACCAACCCCCGATTTGAGCGACAGTGGTAGCTCAAATAGCCCGTTTCTCGGCAGTTTACGTCGATCCAATCCATTGCCGCCAAGGCATGATTCCACAACCGGTCGAGGGTTTCTCGGTCGTGAGTCCAGGCATAGTATTCGGTGTAGAGCAGTAGCCACAGGGGTGTAGCATCGACCGTGCCATAGTAGGGCGTGTGGGGAATTTCTTGGCAGCGCGCCATTTCACCGACCCGCAGCTCGTGTAAAATTTTGCCCGGAGCTTCATCGCGCCAATCGTCGCTGGTTTTACCCTGGTATTGAGCTAATACCAGCAGCGTTTCGCGGGCGATCGCGGGGTCTAAAATCAGCGTTTGCATAGCGGCGATAATTGAATCGCGGCCAAACAGCGTAGAAAACCAGGGCACCCCAGCCGATAGCACCTTGCCTTGCTCAAACGACTGCCGTAACAGGTAAATATCTTGTTCTGCCCGTTCTAGGATTTGGTTGATCCCTTTGTTGTCGGTGCGAATGCGTGCCACAGAAGCACGCCATTCGTCCTCTTCCAATAGCTCTGCGGCCTTGGCCTGCATCAGCGTACTGGGAGCACTGACCGTTGAAGCAGGATGGCCATTGATCATCATTTGCAGGCGGTAGGCTAGCTGCTGCGTTTCGTGAGACTGCAATTCTAAATACCAGACGGCGGTATATCCTTTTAAGAAATCAGGCTGGCGCTGCAAAAACTGCACCCGTGATTCCATTAGGGCACCATCTACGCCCTGGTAGGCCATGGTAAATTCCAGCGGGTTACCAGCGGGCAAAGGAATAATTGGATTTGGACTAGTCGGCAGCAGGGTGTCATCGCTAGATGCGACAGCCGGTTCAGGTGTAGGAACTAGCCGCAGCAGTTGCCCTCGGCGATCGCGTTTAAAGCCACGGATTTCGAACAGGTCTAAAAAATCGGCGTCAAAACTAAGGCTCAACTCAAACCGCACAGGAACAGTGCCGTAGTTAGTCAGGGTTAACTCTTCAAACAGCCCGCCGTTCAACACAATTTCACGCTGAATCGCGATGGTTTCGGCGGGGATGCGGTCATCAATGCGAGGATTGGCGCAAATGGCCGAAAAGGCAAAGCCTTTATCGGCGCTGCTGTTGAGTAAAAGCGGCGATCGCCCTTCTAATTGCAGTTCCAGCCGACTGAGAAACCGTGTATCTCGGCAAAATAGCCCCAAGCTAGCCGTGGCGTTTTCTTCCGAGCTACCCGCAATATTGCCAAGAGTATCGGTAATCAGAAATAGATCGTCATCTTTTAGCGTCAGAGTGGGTTGATGGCGATCGCTGCTGACACTGTCCCAGTGAGGCAGCGGGGACTGTTCAGCGGGAATAAATGGTCTACCATCTAGCTGGAGAATATCTGGCATTACGGGAGAGTCCTTGAATTTCCTGAATATTCTAGTTGCACACCTACTGTCCGCCTAGTTAAGCAATTGGCCGAGACATAGATTAATGCGGATGCGCAATGCGTCCACAGAAATTTCGCCGTCCCCATCGCTCCGGCGGCGGCTCTACATTATGTTGTTCTACAACCGTTGCTTTAAAAACGTTGCTATACAAACGTAGAGGGGCGTATTTAACGGCGACCCGTTGAAACACCCCCCCTCTATTTAGCCATGGCTAAGTGGTGATTCGCTACGAATCAAGAAACTTTTACCAAGCTTTCATCGATCGGAGTTTTGCTGTTCCCTTCTAATGTAACAGGCAGATCTGGTGTTGCTGTCGCGCTAATTAGCTCTCGTGGCTCTGGCAAAAGAGCATCCCACACCAACTCATCGGTGAGCGATTGAGCCAGCAAGCGACGATATAGATCGCTAAGCCGAGCGGCTACTCCTGTCCAGCTAAAGCTTTGCTGCACTCGCAGAGCGGCTTGACGCCGCAGCTTGCCTGCCCACAATTCATCATTGAGGATACGGGCGATCGCGTCCGCAAACCCGGCTACATCTTGGGGAGGCACCAGTAGTCCTGTCTCTTCGGGGATCACCGTAAACTTCAAACCCCCGACGTCAGACGCGACCACAGGAGTCCCGCAGGCCATCGCTTCAACTGCAACCAGCCCAAACGGCTCATAG
>CASBQJ010000621.1 GCA_949127705.1 Synechococcales cyanobacterium PMM_0085 | reverse complement strand
GATTTTGCCGTCTTTAATCCCCACATCGGCTTTGACCACCCCCCACCAATCCAAAATCAGCGCATTGGTAATCACCGCATCCACCGCCCCGTCGGCGTTAGTAATCGGCGATTGCCCCATGCCATCGCGGATCACCTTCCCGCCGCCAAATTTCACCTCATCGCCGTAGGTCGTGTAGTCTCGCTCCACTTCGATGATTAGCTCAGTGTCTGCCAACCGGACGCGATCGCCCACCGTTGGGCCAAAGGTGTCGGCATAGGCGCGGCGATCCATCCGGTAACTCATAGCACTTCTCCAAATTCCCAATTCCAGTCATGGTACAGGGAATAGCTGCCGGAAAAGTGTTTTCCGCAACTCTAAGTGAGAGGCTAAGGCTCGATTGTACTGGTTTAGGGAACATATACAGTGGCAGGTTCGATGTGGAGCTGCGATCGCCACTCACTCAGCGGCTTTTCCCAGCCGTCTTCCCACTTTTGCGCCAAAAACGGCTGCGCTTTCATCCCAGCCCGATAGCCAATCGCCAGTTTGTCGAGCAAGGTTTCTAGATTCGTTGGAGACTTGAGCAACGTCCGCAATAGACCACCCGCAATCAGCATAATTGGCAGGGGCAGATGAGTCTGGGCCAGGCTGAAGGCTTGCAGACCCAGTTCCCCTGTCACATCGGTGCTCAGCCCTGTCACAGTGTGCCAAATATCGTGGCTCTGACGCATGCGCAGCAGCACATAGGAAAGGTCATCTTCTACTTCTAGTTTGCGGTAGAAATCGGGGTCGAATCCGGCCGCGGTCAGCGACGAAGCATGGATGTAGCCGAGGGAGTCGGAGGGCAGTTGCAGCAAGGCATTGAGGTCAGGGGTGGGCGGGCTGTAGCGTTCGGCTATCAGGTCGGCCACGCCGGGTTTAGCGTTGAGGTAGGCTACCGCCAGCTTAGTCGCGTCGGTGTGGCGCATGCCGTCCACAATATCAAACACAGATTCGGTGTCATTGGGGTTTTTGAGCAGGGTCGCGGCCCCTTTAATGGCCTTCAAAAATTCTAGGTTCAGGGGGGGCAAGGGAATCGGTAGCATCATGGGTTCCTGGCAACGATTTCAGTTTGCCCCGATTCTAGCGATTTCCAACATCCACACGGGCGGCAGGCGGTGGGTCGTCCGGGTTGTGGCAAAATGGAACATAGTGGTCAATTCACGTTGTCAATTCGCGTTTAGGTAATTCTGTGAGTGTTCTTGCTTCCACCAGTGCTCCAGTCAACGTTGCGCCTCGTCGGGCGGTGTTTCCGTTTACGGCGATTGTCGGTCAGGAGGAGATGAAACTGGCACTTTTGCTCAATGTAATCGATCCCAAAATTGGTGGGGTAATGATTATGGGCGATCGCGGCACGGGCAAGTCCACCACGATCCGCGCCCTAGCCGATCTGCTGCCCGAAATTGACGTGGTGGCAGACGATCCGTTCAACAGCGATCCCCGCGATCCCGATCTAATGAGCGATGACGTGCGCCAGCGGGTAATCGACGGGCAAGAGTTACCGATTGCTCAGAAAAAAGTGCTGATGGTAGACCTACCTTTAGGCGCAACCGAAGACCGCGTCTGTGGCACCATCGATATTGAAAAAGCCTTGTCTGAAGGGGTAAAAGCATTTGAGCCAGGGCTGCTAGCTAAGGCAAATCGGGGCATCCTCTACGTGGATGAGGTGAATTTGCTGGACGACCACTTAGTGGATGTGCTGCTCGACTCCGCCGCATCGGGGTGGAATACGGTAGAGCGCGAAGGCATTTCGATTCGCCACCCGGCGCGGTTTGTGCTGGTGGGTTCGGGCAACCCCGAAGAAGGCGAACTGCGCCCCCAACTGCTAGATCGCTTTGGCATGCACGCCGAAATCCGTACGGTCAAAGAGCCAGCTCTCCGCGTGGAGATTGTAGAGCAGCGGTCAGAATTTGACCAAGATCCCAAGACATTTTTGGCAAACTGCCAGGTAGAGCAAGACGCCCTGCGCGACAAAATTGTCCAAGCTCAAGAGCGGCTAGCCTCGGTGCAGCTTGAGCGCACCTACAAGGTGCAAATTTCTCAGGTCTGTTCGGAGCTAGATGTGGACGGGCTGCGGGGCGATATCGTTACCAACCGCGCCTCGAAGGCGATCGCCGCCCTCGAAGGCAGAACGGAAGTCACGGTAGACGACATCCGCCGCGTGATTGGCCTGTGCTTGCGCCACCGTCTGCGCAAAGATCCGCTAGAATCCATTGATTCGGGCTATAAAGTCGATAAGGTGTTTAGCCAAGTCTTTGGCATGATTGAAGCCGAACCAGTGCAAAACGGCGCTTCTACCAGACGCTAAGGTCGGCTTGCCGCTATGGAACAACGCATCCTTGGACTCGATCCCGGACTGGCAATTTTGGGGTTCGGGGCGATTTTGTGCCAGCCCAGTTTAGGCCGAGATGTGGCTGGAAACGTGGGCGTAATGGACTTTGGCATCATTCAAACCTCCGCCGGAACTGCAATGGGCGATCGCCTTTGCACCATATACGATGACTTAAACAGCGTGCTGGATGCCGTCAAACCTGATTTGGTGGCGATCGAAAAGCTATTTTTCTACCGTATGGGTAATACCATCGCCGTTGCCCAAGCGCGAGGTGTAGTGATGCTCGTGCTCGCCCAACATCAGCTACCCTTTGTTGAATTTACGCCTGCCCAGGTCAAGCAAGCTCTGACGGGCTACGGAGCTGCCGACAAGCACGCCGTCCAGGAAGCCGTTGCCCGTGAACTGGCGCTGGCTACGATCCCCAAACCCGACGATGCCGCCGATGCGCTGGCGCTGGCGCTAGCCGCCTGGTTCCAACATTGACATCCTCCCCGCCTTAAAGAAGGACGGGGATTCCTAAACCTCACGATTTAAGTTTCTGTTTCATAGCAGCCGCCTTCCGAGATTTACTCTCTTCAGGTCTTACACCCGCTCCACAGACTAAGACCGCTAGCCCAGCGGCTTTAATATTCAAGGCTGCATTCACATCCCGGTCATGGTGTGCCCCGCACTTAGGACAATCCCATTCACGGATATTCAAAGGCAACTTTTCAACGATATGCCCACAGTCGGAACATCGCTTAGAACTCGGAAACCATCGGTCAATCTTGACGAAAGTACGGCCATACCAGTCGCACTTATATTCAAGCTGACGGGCGAATTCGCCCCAGCTAGCATCACTGATAGCGAGAGCAAGTTTCGGGTTCTTGACCATATTCTTCACAGCCAAATCCTCAACGGCGATGGTTTGGTTTTCACGCACCAATCGAGTCGTCAACTTGTGAAGGAAATCTTGACGTGCATCACCAATCTGTTGATGCACTTTAGCGACTTTAAGCCGCGCCTTATAACGATTGTTAGACCCCTTAACCTTGCGGTTCAATGCCTTCTGAGCTGTTCTCAGCTTGGCACGTTTCGCCTTAAAGCCTTTGGGGTTAGCAACCTTCTCACCTGTGCTCAGAGCAAGCAAGCTCGTAATGCCCAAATCAAGCCCAATTTGATTAGGAGATTCAGGCAATGGCTCAATTTCGACATCCAGCAGCAAAGAAACTGTCCAACGGCCAGCAGGCGAGAGCTTCACCGTAATGGTGGAGGGTTCAGCGCCATCGGGCAGCAGTTGGCTCCAGACAATCGGCAATGGTTCAGCAGACTCAGCCAAGTAAACTTGACCGTCTTTGAATCT
>CASBQJ010000620.1 GCA_949127705.1 Synechococcales cyanobacterium PMM_0085 | reverse complement strand
GATCGCGCACCGATCGCAAACTCACCAGATCGACTTTCCCCCGCCGCACCGGAATGCCACCCAAATGCGAAAACAGCCAGCCGACAAACTTACCCGCCCATAGGGGAATACCGCGATCGTAAATAAAGTGGACATGGGTAGGCGGTTTGAGCTTGACCCCCATCTGGCGCGCCACTTGAGGCAGTTCATCCATCAACAGCCGCATCAAGCAGTAGGGATCATCTGGAGTGGGATGGCGAAACGCCAGCAGAAACCGCACCTTACCCGCCTGAAACTGTTGGTAAAGGTTGACTAATTGCTCAGTGTTCTCAACTTGATAATCTGCAATGCCGACCCGCCAGCGCATCCAGCTCGGGAGAATCATCTGCCCAATTTTCCACACAGGAGGGCTGAAATTTGGGGGAACGAACTCCAGAGGGGGTTGAACTTGGGTAATGGGATTTGGCATAAGACCTTAGGATTCGCTAGCGGGCTGTTGCAGCAACATCTGGAGATGCTGAATATGATGTTGCTGGTCGCGCAGCAGTTTAATGATTTCGGCCATTTCCTCTTCTCGCAGCAAATTTAGCTTATCGTGCAGCAGCTCAATCTCCAATTCTGCCTTCATGTTGACTTCATAGTCATGCTTGGCATCTTGGCGGTCGATCGTGGCCTGCCGATTTTGGCTCATCATAATAATGGGCGCAGAATAGGCGGCTTGAAATGACAGCATCAAATTCAGCAAAATAAATGGATAGGGATCCCAATGCTGCAAATAGGCGGCAATATTCAGCACCACCCAAATTGCCAGCAGCGCACTCTGAATGATAATGAACTTCCAAGAACCCATGGTGGCCGCCACTTGATCGGCAATCCGATCGCCTAGCGTATTTGAAAGCTGTGGTGGATGCTGCGCTGGTTTTTGTTCGCGCAATCGCAGCAGCAGCCGATACTCATCTTTTGTAACACGGGCACGCAGGGGGCGACGTTGAATCATGGCAGTGAATCAGGGCTAGGGGATTGTAGGCGCACAGCAAGCTAATCTACTCAAAATTAAGTACTCACAATATGGATCGGACCCTCCACGCTGCCAGCAAAAAATTGGCGCACGATGGGGTTGTCGGTCGTTTCTATCTCATTCACAGGCCCCTGCCACTGCACTTTTCCTTGGTAGAGAAAAATAACTCGGTTGGCGGTGCGGCGAATGGTGCTGTGCTGGTGCGTCACAATCACATAGCTGGTACAGCCATCCTCAGAACACTGGAGGGTGCGAATTAGGTCTTCAATTACGGTAGAGGCGATCGGGTCTAGCCCCGCTGTGGGTTCGTCATAGAGCAGCACCTCAGGATTGTCGGCTGGGTTTTCAGGATTTTTCATAATGGCGCGGGCAAAGCTCACCCGCTGCCGCATCCCACCCGAAAGCTGGGCCGGATAGCGATCGCCAATTCCCGACAAGCCGACCATTTCCAAATTACGGTTGACCAGCTCATGAATAGCGTTGGCTGGCAACTTGGAATGTTGATACAGTAAAAACCCTACATTTTCATCTACGGTAAGCGAATCAAACAGAGCAGCCTGCTGAAACACCATGCCCACCCCAACAGAATCTCTACCTTCATCGGTCAGCCCTTCGCGGCGCTGTCCCTTGAGGTAAATCTCCCCCGAGTCGGGTTCTAGCAAGCCTGCAATTAACCGTAAGACGGTCGATTTCCCGGTGCCAGATGGGCCAATCACAGCCACCGCGTCGCCCGGGTAAATCGTTAGGTCTACTTGATCCAAAACAACGGTGTTGCCAAAGGCTTTGCTTACCCCTCGCAGTTCAATCAACGGCTCCGCCATAGTTCAAAAATCAATTTGCTCCAGACAAATCTACCTTATCCGCACCCTGACTGGCATCCTGACCTGCACCGATTATTCTACGTCAAGCCTACGTTAACCCCTAAGATCAATGGCTCAGTTTCGGTTCGCGAACCTGCCATGCCCTACAGATAGAAACCTCAATGCTACCGTTAAGGACGACCAGACGAATCTAGACGGATCCCATAGCAGAAAGAATGGACTAATATCCATTGCATGGGAATATGTGGATTCTACCGTTGGGCTTCGCTGATTTAGTTTTTTCCTTGCCAGTCTCCTGACAATCTTTCGCTAAATATGTCTTTCGCTAAATATGTCAAACGGATTGCTCAAGCACGCTCTCCAGGCTTTGCGACCAGGTCGGCGATCGCCCCGAACTCGACGTTCCCGCTCTTCTTACCGAGTCAGTCAGTGGTTTAAGTGGTTATCGCCGGGGCTATCGGTCAAACGGTGGCTGTTTATTAGCGCCGGGGGGGTGGTGCTGTTTGGCCTAGGGTTGGCCGTTTGGTCACGGCAGACACCAGTATATCGACTGGGGCAGTTTTTGAGCGATTTGCTCGAAACCGTGACTCGCTTAATCCCAAACTACCTGAGTGGCCCCCTAGTGATGGGGCTGGGGCTACTGCTAATTTTTTGGGGGCAAACCCGCAGTTTGGGGGCAATTACCGAAGTGTTGATGCCCGAGGGCGATGAAGAACTGATCGATCGGCTGATGACCCATCGTCGTCTGCATCGAGGGCCTAAAGTCGTGGTGCTGGGCGGCGGCACGGGGCTATCGACGCTGCTGCGGGGGCTGAAAGCCTACAGTGCCAACATTACGGCTATTGTTACGGTGGCAGATGATGGCGGTTCGTCGGGGCGATTGCGGCGAGAAATTGGGGTCTTGCCGCCCGGAGATATTCGCAACTGTTTGGCGGCTCTAGCCGATGAAGAGAAGCTATTAACCGAGCTATTTCAGTATCGATTTCGCGCCGGGGATGGCCTCACAGGTCACAGTTTTGGCAACTTGTTTTTAACCGCCATGAGCGAGGTGACGGGCGATTTGGAGCAGGCGATCGCCGCTAGTTCTAAGGTGTTGGCGGTTCGAGGCCAGGTGCTGCCCGCCACCCTCACCGATGTTTGCCTGTGGGCAGAGCTGGAAGATGGACGCTACGTCGAAGGGGAGTCAAACATTACCCAGGCGCAGGGTACTATCCTCAAAATTGGCTGCATTCCGGCCAATCCTCCGGCACTGCCGAGGGCGTTGGCGGCGATCGCCGAGGCCGATTATATTATTTTGGGTCCAGGCAGCCTTTACACCAGCGTTATCCCCAATCTGCTGGTGCCCGAAATTGTGGAAGCGATCGCCCAACAACAGGTACCCCGAGTGTATATCTGCAATATGATGACCCAACTGGGCGAAACGGACGACTATACGGTGTCTGATCATATTCGCGCCATTGACCAAGCTGTGGGCGATCGCCGCCTATTTGATGCCGTCCTGGTGCAAAAAAAATCGCCCTCGGCTCAGTCTCTGATTCGCTATGCCCAAGAAGATTCCTACCCGGTTCCGTTTGACCGAGATGCGGTGATGCGATTGGGTCGCCGCGTGATTCTGGCGAATGTGATGCACGAAGATCCAGAGACGGGGTTAGTGCGCCATGATAGCGATCGCCTAGCCCGCATTCTATTGCGCTGGTACAGCCGGATTCAGGGATTGCAGGGGGGGGAGAGAGGAAGGATGAGGGATGAGGGATGAGGGATGAGGGTTTTAGGTGGGTAAGGTTTAGGATGGATGGGAGGATTGGGTAGGGTGGTTAAAGTGTAGGGTGGTTAAAATATGGATGAAAAAGCGGGGCGATCGCTAAATAGTCATGGGTAAGTGGCTGAAATTGGCACGAGATTCTTTATGATTAGGTGTCTGTGTGATCTAGTCACTTCCTAGACCCCGCTGCAAAATTCACTCTCAATTCCCCACCCACCTGTTTCCCATTCATCCTTCCTCCCTCATCCTTCCTCTTTCCTCCCTCATCCTTCCTCTTTCCTCCCTCATCCTTCATTCCTTCCTCCTGCCCAATGCCTCCAGCCCTACTTCGCTCGCTTGTTTGGACAGATTACCGCTTGGCGGTGTTGTTCACCGTTATTTTGCCGCTGCTATTACTGATTTGGGCGCTTGTCCAACGTGCAGACATTTTGCAGCGTTTGCTGATCATCTACTGGCGAGTTGCTAGTTTGATGGTTATTACCATTTACCTTTTAATTGGAGAGCTGCCAATTGCCTTCATTACGGGCATTCTGGCGAAAATTCTCATCCCAGTGGGGCTGTGGTTTTGGGTAGATTTGAATGAGGAAATTGAAGATCAGCGCTCTAGTACCCTAAAGCTGGCGTTCAATTCATGGCGCTGGGCCGTCACTCTCTACTGCATTGTGGGGGCGATCGCCACCCTACCGTTCAGCCAGTGCGCTTTCTCTGGGACGCTGCTGACGACGCCGTTTTGTCAGGTCTGGCGAGAACCCACGTTAATTTTTAAAGATTTGCTCCATTCTGCCTATAAACCAGGTTTCCTAGGATTTTTTGGCATTTTAGGATTGGTGATTTACGTCCTCTACCTGGGCTATTTTGTCTTGGTGCGGCTAGGTCGGCAGGGGCGTTCTGCCATGGATCAATGAGTGTCAAGCCATCTCCCGTCACTTTGGCACTCTCCACTGGGGTAAAATCCACTGGGGCAAAACCGATCTTGGTAACGGGGTCGCATCGGTCTGGCTCGACCTGGGTAGGCCTGATGATTGCGGCATCTCCCGCTGTGGCTTACATTCACGAACCGTTTCATCTCAATCACAACCGGGGCTTTTGTGGCGCTAGCTTTGACCATTGGTTTGCCTACATTTGCGCCGAAAATGAAGCGCGCTACTTGCACTATTTTCAGAAAACCACTCAGTTTCGCTACCACATAGATTGGGATTGGGAACTGCTGCGCAACTCAGAAAAACGTGAGCAGATGATCAAAGACTATCAGTTCTTTCAAAAAAAACGTGCGGCTGGGTGCAGGCCGCTGTTAAAAGACCCGATCGCGCTGTTTTCAGCAGAATGGTTAGCCAATCGCTTCAATATGGATGTGGTCGTGATGATTCGCCATCCTGCCGCTTTTGCCCATAGCCTCAAAAAGGCAGGTTGGTTTCATAATTTTTCTCATTTTTTAGATCAGCCATTGCTAATGCGTGACTATCTCTATCCCTTTGAGGCAGAGATGCGGGAGTTTATCCAGCAGCCGCGCGACATTATTCAACATGCTGCTCTATTGTGGAAGCTGATTCATTACATGATCGGCAGTTATCGCGAGCGTTATCCAAGTTGGATCTTTGTCCGGCATGAAGACCTTTCATTGAACCCAACTGCTGGATTTCGAGAGCTTTTCGATCGGCTCCAATTAGAGTTTAGCGATCGCGTTCAAGCTAAAATTGAAGACCACAGCAGTGCCAAAAATCAGACCGATTCGCCGCACTCGATCAAACGAGACAGCAAAGCGAATATCGCCACCTGGAAAACAGCTCTGACGGCAGCAGAAATTGACTATATGCGGCAGCAGGTAAAAGACATTTCTAGTCAGTTTTATTCTGATGCAGAGTGGTAATGCAGAGTGGTAGGTAAACTACAGAAATTATCAGCATCATAGCTCTGGCAGGGGCTTGACTGGCTCTACTACTGTGCCGGTGGCAATCGGCAACAGTAGCCGACTGAGGATGCGTCCGTCTTCTAAACGATAGAGGCTAAATTCACTGCCTAGCTGCTGCATCAGCGCCTGACAAATTTCTAGATGTAGACCGGGCGGCGACGACAGAATAGACGGTGCGAGCAAGTCTTCGGGACGTCCGGTGTGGAGTTCTTCTAACAGGCGTGGCTCGATGCTGCCGCTATCGGTAACGGAAAGCTCAATCCAGCGCACATCCAGCGGACGACACCAAATGTCAAGCCGCCCTCCAGATGGCGATCGCAGACAGGCCGCCGTCAGAACTTCATGCAGCACTAGCTCTAGTTTGGGAATATCACCGCCAATGCTCACGCTGCTTTCGTTGTGCACCTGAGTCCAAAGCTGCCGCTGCCGGATATGCCCCTCAATCCTCTCCATCGCTCGTTTGAGCAGACTGGCCAAGGGCACCGTTTCATACTCGCTGTGCAATTTCCATTGCTCATGTTTGAGGACGGGGGCGATCGCCGTTAGCACGTTGCCAAGCTGCCGCAGTACCTGGTGAAATCGCATACTCGCGAGCGCATCTTTTTGATGGCTGAGTTCATTTAACCGCTTTAAACCTGCCCCTAGCGATCGATAGAAGTCTTCAATTCGTCGCTGTTTATACCAATTTATTTGTTCTAATTCTTGGCGTTTGTGGGTTAGTTCATCAGACACAACCAGATATCGCCGCGACCAGGCTAATTGGCTGACCAGCGTTGACAGCGCATTAAGTTGGCGTTCGTGCCAATAGCGCCCTAGCTGATCGGCCACCAGCACCATTCCGGTTGGTTCATGATCGGATGAGGTTCGCAGCGCCATGACTAAGATCTGCCCAATTTCTGCACCCGTTAGCCATTGGCGCGTTTCGGGATCAAGGTCGTCAATCGAGATCGGCAACAATCCATCGGCTTTTAAGGCCCACTGAATTAGAACATTACTATTCACCGAGACAACAGTGTCCAAATTAACCGCGAACCGGGGATTGGCCACCACAGCCGAGGTAATGCGAGCGACGTTGCGGCCTGTTTGCCACGTCAATAGTGCCGCCAATGGAGTATGCAGAACTTGAGCAATCTGCTGCATTGCAGACCGCTCCAAATTATCTAGGTCGTGAATTTGCTGCATGCTGGTCAGCCCCCACTGGATGGTTTGGCTGATTTTTTGCTGCTGCTCGGTCTGGCGCTGCAACTGCCACTGATGCAAAATAACGCCAATTTGCTGGCTGGCAATCTGCACCACTTCCCGCTCGGCTCGACTCCAGGTTCGGGCAATGGTTTGCCCAATGACCACCAAACCTTCCAACGGTCGTCCAATGGCTGTACTGCACACCAGCAATGACTGGACACCTTGATCCAAAAAGGTTTGCCGCCATGCCATCAATTTCAAATCTTCTTCTAGATTTTCAATTCCTACCGGATTGGTGCTGCGCTCCAGCATTTGCCAATCTACCTGGTTGAGAGCATTTAAGTGAGATGGGATGGGATGTCGATTGGTGGTGTTTTGGTAAGAAATTTCAAAGTTTTCCTGATCAGAGTTGTAGAGCAGCACTAAAAACCACTCAGATCCCAAGCGTTGACACAGCAAATTTGCAGCTTTTTTGAGCGTAGAGTGCCAGTCTTCATCGCTAAAAATAGCGCTAGACAACTCAGCGGTCAGGGTCTGGTCAAATTTAATTTGCTGTACCGCTGCTTCCATGCTCTCCAATGGGGCGGTCAGCGCAATCAGCTGAGCCGCCCCTCGAACATAACTTTTTTCTTCTTCAGACCAAATTCGTGACTCGTTGCCTTCCACAGCCAAAAAACCAAACAGCTCATCTTGTAGCAAAATCGGGGCTGCCAGTAGCGATTGCGCCTGAATTTGCTGCATCAACCGGCCCGTTACATCTGCTTTGAGAGAACTGTGAGCTTCTCCTACCGCGACCAGTTGATCGGCTGTCAGCGCCTGATAAAAACTGTTCACGTCTTGAGCCGTAAAGCCGGCTGTGGCTGGGGTATTGCCATAGCCAGTTTCTCGATTGCCCACCCTGCGCCAGAAGTAACGACGCTGCGCTTCAAACCAGTAAATACTGGTGCGATCGGGGGCAATAAAGCGATGGGTTTCGTCTACCACGGCTTCTAAGCGAGCAGTTAGGTTAGGAAGCGATCGCAACCCTCCTAGGAGGGTGAGGAGCGGCTCTGCCGGACGTTTAGTTTGCTGGCGCTGATGTTCAATATCTAGCTGATATAACGACGTTGCCAGTCCCCCAAATACCATCGACAGCCGCGCTTTTTCTTCTGATTGGGGCGATACTCCCCAAAGCACCGACCCTAAAATGATCACGCCCAAACAGTGGTCTTGGTGGCGAACAGGAAAAATGACGGTGCCCTGAATCGCATACTTCTGAGCCAGTCGTCGCCACTCAGCGGCACGGGTTTCTTCGCGCAGATCAGGCACGCCCAATGGCCGCTGTTGAATCACGACCTGCTCTAACAAATCTCCTGGGCTAAGAATAAATTGCTGCTTGAGCGGCGGAGCCTCACCTACGGGGGTAATCCCACCCCGTCCCATCAACCGATGACCGACCCGGTCGTACAATCCTACCCAAATCAGCGCATAGTCAAATTCATTTTTGAGATAATTGAGAGTGGTCTCAATTAAGCCATCTTCGTGCTCCTCTTCTCTCAAAGTCTGAAGAGTTTGCCGCAAAACAGCCAGTTGCCTTTCGTGATTCGATGACTTTTTTGGAGGATCCATGTCACCTACAGCAATGTTCAATGGGGTGATCCCCATGGGCGTGATCCCCATGATGGGAATGGTGGCTCTGATGATGCTTGAACGTTATGTGCAAAATCTCCAGTCAAATCACTTTAATGATAAATGTCTCAATTTCACCGATTCAAATCTATGCAGTTTTATAGACTGGAGGGTCAAGATCGTGAGCCAACGGGTTAAAAGATATCTCTTTGACTGGGTTTTACCAATTTAAGTTTTACCAATATTGTCTCTTAGACGCCAGTCATCTAGGGCTAGAATTCTCGGCTACATAGTAAATCTACCGTACAGGTAATGGCTGATAACAGCCGGATTGTGATGAAGACCGATTTAGTAAAACCGATTCATTGTAGTCTGTCGCTGTAATTTTAGAACTTAGAGGATATTTTAGAAGTTACCAATGCACTTTTGTAACTAGATCTGCTCCCATCCTTAGAAGGCTCTAACCTGAAGGCTGTTTGATCAAACAGTCTGATCAAGCTGGGCGTCGTTCAGCTTCTTGCTCATTCCTCCTGCCCTCAAGCGCTGAATCAGGATCTGCACCTGATATAGCCCGACATACCGACATAATAGTATTAAGTTATTTAATTTTATTGCGATTGAACGTCGCTTAAATTTGCTGTGGATATCTATCGGCAAGGAATTCGTCCGCTGCTATTTTCGGGGCTGAAGGTAGACCCAGAGTGGCTTCAAGGCAGGTTTATGCAAATGCTGGCCTGGTTGGAGGCAACGGGCGATCGCCCCCCCGCAGCCTGGATGCTGCATCAGCTGCATCAGTTGTGTTGCACGACCTATCCGGCTCTGCGGCAGCAGCTGTGGGGGCTAGACTTTGATAACCCGGTCGGTCTGGCCGCAGGGTTTGACAAAGATGGGATCGGTGCAGCGCTGTGGGCGCACTTTGGCTTTGGCTTTGCCGAATTGGGCACCGTAACCCTGCATGGCCAAGTCGGCAACCCCCGACCTCGCCTGTTTCGCCTGCCCCAAGACCACGCTGCTTTAAACCGCATGGGGTTTAACAACCAAGGGGCTGACGCCTTGGCGGCTAGGCTGAAACAACTCCCCTCCCCGTCAGCTCCTTTCCCCCTCGGCATCAACCTTGGTAAATCCAAGATTACGTCCCTCGACCTCGCCGCAGACGATTATCTGGGCAGTTTTCGCTTACTGAAGGGACTAGGAGACTATTTTGTCGTTAACGTGTCGTCGCCCAACACACCGGGGTTGCGATCGCTCCAAGATGCTAGCCAGCTAGAGCGGATTTTGGCCAGACTTCAGCACGAAAATACTGAACACAAGCCGCTGCTCGTGAAAATTGCGCCTGATCTAGAATGGGAGGCGATCGCCGATATCGTGACGCTAGCCCAAACGCATCAGCTGGCTGGGATCATTGCCACCAATACCACCATCCGCCGCGACGGCCTGACCACCCATCTGTTGCCAGGAGTAGGCACGTACCTAGCCGATGAACCCGGTGGCATTAGCGGCGCACCCCTGCGGCAGCGCTCTACCGACGTGATTCGCTTCATTTATCAAAAAACCGCAGGCACCCTGCCGATTATTGGGGTAGGCGGTATTTTTACAGCTGACGATGCCTGGGAAAAAATTACAGCGGGAGCCAGTCTGGTGCAGGTTTATACGGGCTGGTTATATGAAGGGCCACAATTAATACCTCATATCCTGACTGGGTTAGCGCAAAAGCTGACAGACCACGGCCTAACTCACATTCATGACGCAGTCGGATCAGCGGCACAGTAAACTGAAAGCAGGTAATTCCCTGTCCTTCCATCAGACTTTCCCTGCAATGCGTGTAGAATTCCGTGAATGCGACTTTTTCGACCTCTGGATTTGGCTAGAATTCAGCACGGTGCCGTCGAACATGGAGCAGCAATACGTTGAAGAAATCTTTAATTCCTGGTTCTTCTTAGGAAAACTGGGGGGGTTTAATGCCGAGAACCTACAAGTCCAAGATACAGGGCTAGATATTAGCTATTTGGACTACAGCGATGATGTGGCCGATGGCAGCTTGATGTCTGTGATGCACAACATGAGCGAGGTGGAATATGAGGGAAATTGGGGTCGCTGCTGGTTTGATTTGGGTACCAGTGATGCGATCGCCCTCGACGTGCTGATCAACGGCTTCAAGCAGTTTAGTAAAGACTATGTCAATATCGAACGCCTGACTATTGGCGGCGAAAATTCAGACTGGCCAACACCGACCCGCAAGCTGTCAGGATTTTCGGCTGACGACGATAACAACAATTAACTCACAACAATTGGCGTTGCTGAATTCGGGTATGAAGCCTAAATCCGCCCTCACCCTAGCCCTCTCCCAAAAGGAGAGGGAACAAGAGTTCTAGCCCCCTTCTCCCTGGGGAGAAGGGCTGGGGATGAGGGCAAATCATATATCTATTCAGCAACGCCCAACAACTAACCCAGCTCGCCCCACCATGGCAAAATTCCCGCTCTTCTAACAGTCCGGAAATTGGCAGCATTGAAACCTCTATCTCGGCCTGCCTGATGGACTCGAAGCGGTTAGCGACTCTTAGAGTTTGCGCTGAAACTCTTCTAAAATGTCCATCAGTTGGACTTGAACCTGCATCGGCAATAAATCTGCCAGAGGCACTTCGCGTTTGCCACCACCGAGCTTTACCGGAATGGCCTTGAGCACGTCGGTTACCTGGCCTTCGGTCAGATCGCCATGGCTCAACAGCGGCAGCAATTGTTCTGCCAACAGAGTATGCAGGTGCGCATCACGCAGATAAAGGTGCCATTTAGCCACGTCAATGTAGACGGTTTCACCCAGCTCTGCGGCTAAAGCTTCAACGGTTTCGGCGGGGTTTGACTGTGCCATAGGTGCTAATTCAGTCTCTAAGAAGATTTAATATTTTGCTTTTGAGACGGAGTGGAATAGTCGGCGATCGCAAAAATATAAACTCCGTGAGCGACTAATGCCAGCGCCCACACCCCCGTCAACCATCCAGTCCAAGTCCATGGCTGCGCCTGTACTAGCCGCGCAAACCAGACCCCAGAATTGGTGGCCGAAAATAGCGCCACATGGATGGCAAAGTTCATCCGGTCATCCAGACGACGGTAGGCAGGATCATTGCGGTCGGGTTCACGGGGCCAGCGAGGAGGCATACAGCAGCAGTGTAAAAGGGTTAGTTAGGAATGCAACGATTCCTGTTCTTATTGTAGAACCGCTGTGCCCTAACACAGCGCAGCCGCCCCAATAGCCTCGGGACTAAATTGATGCAGGGCTAGCCCCCAACCCCATAATCCCCAGACTTCCCTCCCGTTTTGCTAATCAACCGAATATTCTCAATTTGGATGGATTTTTCTAAGGCTTTCGCCATGTCATACAGGGTCAGAGCGGCGATCGCAACCGCCGTTAGCGCCTCCATTTCTACCCCGGTTTCGGCCTTAGTGCGAACTTCAGCCCGAATATCGTAGCCCGGTAGTTGAATATTGGGCGCAATTGTGACCTCAACCTTTTGAATCGGCAACGGGTGACAGAGCGGAATCAGCTGGGCTGTTTGCTTGGCCGCCATAATGCCCGCTAGCCGAGCCGTTCCCAGCACATCCCCCTTGGGCGTATTGCCGACCTGAATGGCAGCAAACGTTTGAGATAGCATTTTCACCTGCCCTGCAGCGATGGCGTGGCGAACGGTTGCCTGTTTAGGGGAAACATCCACCATCTGAGCTTGACCACTGGCGTCTAGGTGGGTTAGCGGAGACACACTAGGAATTTCGGCGGCGGCAGAACTGGATGAGGCCATTGCCGATTGAGCCGACTGGGCAGAATCTTGTTCCATTGTGACTGAGTATGATAGTATAGGATTCTTGCCAAGAGCTTGTAGCTAACTTGCCAAGGGCTTGTAGCTCAGTGGACTAGAGCACGTGGCTACGGACCACGGTGTCGGGGGTTCGAATCCCTCCTAGCCCGTATCTCATCATACGGTTTCGAAGCAATATGGTTCTGGGGGTAGTAGATTTTTCTGCTACCTTTATTTTTGTATTTTTATTTTGTCTACGGCGGCTTTCACTACGGCCCCTCTGCAAGCGATGACCGGCTAAACTGCTCCCATAAGCGCCCTGATAAAATTGAATGATGAGAACTATCTGTAGGTCTGAGTCGCGGGTTCGACGGCATAAATATCTTTTCCTTTACCCAGTGCGAACCGTAAGGATTGGGGCATATTTTTGCCAGAAAATATTAAAAACACTAGCAACCCCAGCCACGACAGCAAGGAAGCAAGGCCAAAGAGGGTCTGATAGTTCACTTGAATGGCGATCGCCCCAAAAAATGGCCCTGCCAGGGCAATGCCAAGATCAAACCCGACCATGCATAAACTAAACGTGAGGCCGCGCTCATGCGGCTGGGAGCGATCTGCCATCAACGCCGCCATCATCGGGATCAAAATACCACTGCCGCAGCCTTCAAGCAATCCGGCTACTAAAAACGCAGCGGTACTGCTAGCCTGCCACAGTACAGCCATCGACAGCGCATAGAGGACTAGGCTCCCAGTAATAAATAAACCCCGCCCATAATAGTCTGAGGCGCGTCCTACCAGTAGGCGAATGCCAAAACTGGCGATCGCGGCTGCCGAATAAATTAGCCCCACATTGAGGTTCACCCCCACTTCAACCACGAGCAATGGCACAAAGGTTGTAAGCGTACCAAACGCTATCCCAACCAGCAGCAGCACCAGCGCAGGCGTGCGGATATGCGGCTGTAATAGCTTCAGCCAAAATTGATCAGAGCCAGTCCCAGAAGCCGCGATCGCCCCCGTGGCAGCAGTAGCGTGAGTCGGCAAATAAACGTCTTGCACCTGAACGGTAAAAACCAAGCCGACAAGCCCCAGGGCGGCGGCGGTCCAAAACGTTGGAGCGTAGCCGACCCAGGACTGCATAAATCCACCAATAGCAGGGCCTAGCCCCATGCCAATCGGGTTGACTAGGCTCATATAGCCAATCAGTTCACCCCGGCGTTGGGGGGGCGAGAGGTCAACAATCAAGGCACTATAGGCTAAAGCAAACGCAGCAATGCTGAGTCCATGAAATGCCCGCACCACAATGAGCAATGGAATTGATTGGGTCGCGATATAGCCGATGGGGGCGATCGCCACCGTTACCATTCCGATCAACAACACGAGCTTTCGACCTCGACGGTCTGCCATGCGGGCTAAGGCGGGGCGCGAGGCTAATAGCCCAATGGCAAAGGAACCGACCACGATCCCAACCGTTTGGCTATTAGCCCCCATTGATTGAACATAGAGCGGTAAAACGGGCAGCAAAGCCGCCAAGGACGCCCAAAACAGCAGCCCTGCCGCAAATAGCACCCGCATGTTGCGTCGCGTTTGGGAGCTGAGATCAGAAAAAACGTTCAAACTCAGTCTCTCCAGAGGTTATGGACAATCGTCCACTTGCGATCGCAACCTGATTGATTAGGGATCAACTAGAGGCGCACTGAAGAGGTAACCTGGTGAATACACCCATCCGCGATCGCATCCCTCAAAATAGATAGCAACGCTCGATCTCGATCCGATAAGTTACCGTCAGACACAAGCCGGCTAATGCAAGATTGCGCCCCAGGTGATAGTTCACCCAGCTCCAAAGCAGTGCGAACATAGCATTCTAGCTTGTTAACTGTCGGAATACTCCAATCCAAGATCATGGTGGCCACTGTCGATGATATAAAAAACTGAGAGGGCAAGCGTGATGACGTGGATCTTAAGCGCCGCAGACGTTGAACAAATCTAGCTGTTCAAACGCCTGTTGCAACTACGAATCATGCCTACCCTCTCATTATTTATACGGAGTTCTTAGAAAAGCAATCCCTATTCATCATTTTTAGCTATAGATTTCCTTTAAGTCTCTATTCCTTTAAGTCTTTACGTTCATTGCCTCTGCTGTACTACCGGGGTAATTAGAACTTAATTAAAAAAACCCAGCAAATCCAATAAAGTCGGATCGGCTGGGTTTTAGTTGGATATTGTAAAGAATGATTCGCTATCTGATTAGGCAGCAGCAGCAGGAGCCACTGAAGCATCTGGAGTGACAACAGGATAGACGCTCACTTTTTTGCGGTTCTTTCCCTTACGTTCAAAGGTGATAACACCATCAGTCAGCGCAAACAGAGTATCGTCGCTGCCCCGGCCTACATTTTCACCAGGATGCACTTTAGTACCCCGTTGGCGAATAATGATGTTGCCGGCTCTCACAACTTCTCCACCATAGCGCTTGACGCCTAGACGCTTAGCGTTAGAGTCGCGCCCGTTGCGAGTACTACCTGTTCCCTTTTTATGTGCCATGGTTGCCTTCGCTTTTTCTTACAAAATTCTATTACACATTGACGAGTCCTGAGTCGCTCTAGTCCTCAGTCTCAGCCGCCGCGACCTCAGTAGATGCGACATTTACGGGCGCAGCTTCTGCTGACGGTTGGTCTGATACTAACGCAGAACCACCGAGACTAATCGCATTGACCATAACCCTGGTTAGCTCTTGACGATGCCCCTGCTTTTTGCGGGTTTTCTTCTTAGGCTGCATCTTGTAAACAATGATCTTACGGCCCCGGAAATGGCGTAGGACAGTAGCCTCAACCGTGGCACCCTCTACTAGAGGTTGGCCAATGGACGCCTCGCCATCGTGATCAACGAACAAGACTTGCTCAAGGGTAAATTCTTCATTTTCTTCTAGGGGAAGGCGGTCTACATCGTAAAAGCGACCGACTTCTACTCGTAATTGCTTTCCACCCGTTTCAATAATTGCGTAAGTCATGACTACTTCTCTGAATATGCCGTACAGGTAGCTAAAGCGCTGAGCTTCGCCTTTAGCATTTGCCCATGGGCGTGAACCTGATCCGAGCAAAAGAACAATGGCTATCTATCATCGCTAAAATAGATGGAAACTGTCAAGTCTCTATTTCTATTATTTTTTAGACACGCCTTGCTTCATTCTAGACTTAAGCTCGTCTAAAACTTGGACTTATGGCTCTAATGCAGCCTTAGGCTCCTTGTAGACAATGAAAAAATTTAAATAATGAAGCTGCTAGTTTCACCTTGAGCAGCTTGCCAGCTCTTAGCATCGTAGTAAAGATCTTCTAAAGAAATCTCTTGGAGAGCAGCTTTAAGCTTTTGATGCAGACGCTGCCAAAGGGTAAAGGTGACCCAATCTTCAGATTGATCTGCATCAGGAAGGTGATGGGGTAGCGGTTCAATCGTTTCGCCAACAGCCTCCAGGATTTGCGCTAGCGAGATTTGGGCAGGCGATCGCGCTAGTTGATAGCCTCCCTGTACCCCGCGTGAAGACGTGACTAGGTCTGCCTGCCGCAGCTCAATCAGCAGTTTTTCGAGATACGGGGCGGGCAAGTTTTGTCGGGTGGCGATCGCCCGCGCTGATGTCGGCCCATAGCTGGGTTGGAGGCTCAAATCGAGTAGTGCCTTAACGCTGTAATGGCCACGGGTCGTTAACTTCATATCAATTGCTCCAGGTCAGCGATCCCGTTATTGTGTAGCGGGTGGGGCGAAATCTAGGGCTGCAAACCACCCAGCTCAATCTTGACGCAAATCTCTTGGGAGCAAAATCGGATGAGCTTGGCACCTTTATTTTTCGCAGTAAAATTTCAACCTCTCAACTGACTTCTAACCCGATACCGTGCTTAAGATTGTCTCAGCTAAGTTTCAACAGGCGTTACGGTTGCGATCGCGGCTTTAACAGCCCGACGCTTTTCAACTTCTCTCTCTTCAACTTCTCTATATAAGTTGTTCGAAACGTATCAGGAACGGTTAGCGGCTCGGTCATACCGCGTACAAAGATCAACCGCTCAAAACCCTTTACGATTGACTCAAAATCGATCGAAGTTAATAATTTCATAGAAATTTAGTTAAGGGCGTCAGGTTTCATCACCGTTTTAAGATAGGCTAAAGAGCTTAGAGCAAACGACTTCTGAGATCAGCTTGAGTAGAAAAACAGCCTAGCTTCATCCTATTGGCCGTTG
>CASBQJ010000619.1 GCA_949127705.1 Synechococcales cyanobacterium PMM_0085 | reverse complement strand
GATGGCGACCTGAGCCATGGGCGATCGCGCCTTTACAGTTACAGTCTGCCGCAGGCCGCGCCAGTGAACCCCAGTACAAAAAATGGGCGTAGCTTGCTTCTGGTAGAGTGGGCGGTTCGGGAACGTTGCACATCGAGTTAGGTCACAATTCTTTGGTCATAAATACGCTATCTGGATCTGCTTTATAGGAGGAGAAAGGTGCGCAGCATTCAAATCCAAACTTTTTGTAGAGGGTGCGCGCTGGTTCAAAAAATGGCATCGAACCAGTTTCTAAACTTAAGCGCCGATAGCGCCGTTGCGTTGCTTCATGGATCATGTGCTGTAGCAGCATTGAAGCAACCCCTTTTCCCCTATATGCCGCAGCCGTCCGCATCGATTTCACTTCAGCCTGCTCTGCATCTAATGTTTTCAATGCTCCGCAACCGATCAATGTCGATTCATCCCAAACCGTCCAGAATGTAATTTCTGGTGTTCTCAAACCTTCCAAATCCAGCGCATGCTTACTTTCTGGTGGAGAAGCCGCCTTCATATCCTGAATATGTTCGTCAAGAAAATCAGCGATCTCAAAACCAGATAAATCATCAATCTTGATTTCTATTGGCATTTGTTTGATCTCCTACTTGACACAACTCTTGAGCAATTGCTGTACGCCAGTAAGCTAGCTTGTTTGCATCGTTTGGAGAGCGCCCGATTAACTTTTTCCAAGCCCCACCAGCCGCACCGCTCGGATGAATAAACTTTAGGTGCTTGATGCCCAACTGCAATTGGTCTACCGCATTACTAGCAACCTTTCCCCAAGTGATTACAGCCATGGGTTGCACAACAGCTAGTTCTGGCTTAATCAGGTTTAGGAATCGTTGCCGATCCGCCTCTGGCAGGCTGATGCCAACATAACGCCGTTCTGGATTACAAACCCATACTTTCAGTAAATCTGTTAGATAAACTCGATATCCTAATTCGAGCAAAACCTGAATCATTTCAAAATATAGCTTTGTCCGCTTCAACCTTTCACGAGAACCTTTGTGGTGTAACCCATAAGGAGTGCCCACTACCAATTGTTCATGGTCACCGTTATTTTTAGAATCTTGCCCAATGATAGCGATGGTCGGCTTGTCAGTTCGCCCATCATCCAATTCCATCAGACTCGGCAAATCTACAGCAATGACAGGAGATTTTTGATAAACGGATTGAAAATCATCACTTGCGGACACAAAAAAGTCTCGACTGATAAAATGCAGAGGCCAACCTGGCTGATCAAAGGTACTATCAATATCTTGGTACAGTTTCTCCAATTCTGCTGGAATTGTATCAAATACAGAACATAATAACTGGCAAATTTGTTCAAATTCTTGAGCTTTGAATTTGGAAAATGATAGGTGGGTTGAAGTTACCATATGTTACTAAATTAAGCTCCAAAACATCTCTGAAGCGATCGCATATTCAAGTAAGTCGATCATAGCTACTGTACTATATCCAGGTTAACGGTGACGTTCACAGCGCATTGGGGAAATAGTGACGTAGCACCGCTTCGTAGGCTTCATTCACTCGCTGGGCATGTTCCTTGCTGCCGCCTGTGTCGGGATGTGCCATTTTCATCGCTTGACGGTAGGCGCGTTTGATTAGTTCTAGGTTAATGGGGGTGAAGGGACCAATGTTGAGCATGGCTAGATGGTCGGCGATCGCATTTCCCGGTGATGCCTGCTGGGTGTTGTAGGCAGATTGCTGTCCGGCTCGCTGTTCGCGGCGGGTGCGTTCGACCACACTTTCTAACGATGCGATCGCGTCTTTTTCCCAACCAAACAGTTGGAATACATCATGGAACCGAGCCGTTTTTTTACATAGCCGTTGCAAGATCGGTAGCCATGACGATTCTGGATAGTTGGCGGTTTGCCAGAGCGCATCGTAGGCGCTGAAGCCACCCAGTTGATAGATATAGTAGCGATCGCCCGTGCGGCTGTCCACATGGCGGCCAAACTGTTGCAGCACATCGGCACCCACGTAGCCAATCCCATCCTCGCCATGAATCAAGCTGTGCAGCAATGCCAGGGTAGGATGCAGTTTCCTGGCCCAGTCGAGTTCGCAGAGTGCCACCCAATCTGGCGTATGGAACAGCGGCGTTTCGGCATTGGCTTCGCGGTGGCTGGCGCTATATTGTTCATAGTCGCCTACCGTACCCCAGGTTTCTTGGATCCGGACTAGCCAGTCCGCTTCGAGCTGGGGTGGCGGCGACTCATCGGTTAGCTGCTCGGCCAATTGGTTGAGCTGCGCCTGAATTTGGTCGAGGCGATCGCTAAAGTGAAGGGCAGTGCTAGCAAGCTGGTTAGCCAAGATTTTGGCAAAATTAGCGCTGTGTTCGGCGAGAGTGGCTTGCAGTTGCTGCATCGATAGGCCAGTCGCTTTAGATGGCGCGGGCGGGGTTACAGTCCCCCCTGCCGGAGTTGCCAATAGCTGCTGTAAACGGCTTTCGATGGCGCGCTGGTTTTCGGTAAGCTGCGTCAGGGTTTCGCGGATGGTGGCAATGTGGTGGCTCAGGTCGGTGAGAGCAGGCGGCAACCCTGGCCCTTGCGGCAAGTCAAGCGGCAGCTGTGAGGATGTGGGGGCTGGAGCACAGGGCAAACGCCGAGTGTAGAGAAAGCGATCGCCCTGGTTTGGTTTATAAATCAGCAGATCGGCCTCAGCCTCTACCTCGCCGCTGCTAAACACTAGCGTTAGGGTGCCCGGTTTATAGGCTTGCTTGCCATTTTGCCAGTCTTCTATCAACGCCGCACAAAAGCCGAGCAGCGGATATTCAGTCGGCTGAGTCACCACCCGACAGCCCGTCTTGGTCACCCGCAGAAACCGCGTCGCCAGATCAGCGATCGCCGCCGCCATTGTTTTAGCTTGATTTGAAAACAGAACTTTTAAGGACTTGGATTGCATTGCCAGTGCTCTGTTAACAAGCTACAGTCAACCCGCTCTAGACATAAATATTAGAGTTGCCGCGATTCTAGCGCAGGTTAGCTACTCTATAAGAGAATTTTAGGAAGTCTGGCGATCGCACAGTGTCCGCAGGGCTTAGCACTGCCAAGCCCTGCCGTGGGGACATGGCAGTGCCATTAGTGTCAAATTAAGGTTTTAGCCCAGCAGTCAAGGGACAGAGCATTAATCCGTCGATGTCGCTTGTGCTGGGCGTTAAGCAAGCCAAAAGATTGGTGAAATTGCACTAAAAACGGCACCAGTTTATCGGCGCGACCCTGTTGACCAGCGGCCTTGAAATGAGACAAAGAACGAAACACCATTTCAACCGAAATTCGTTCTGGGGGTTGGGGTTGGGCAACAGCCACATCGGCACAGAGGTCAGTCAGGACGGCATCAAAAATCCAGGTGGCATAGAGTTGAATTTGTACCCCATTGCTGCCGCCAACCCAGAGATAGGATAGGCTCCTGGAGTGAGACAATCTCCCAGGCGCGCTTCAATTTCTTCATTACTGGGGGCCGGCGGGGTTACAGCTCGTCATAAATCTGGATTCCCCTGGCGGGCTTTACTCATCGTTGGGTTAAAAATGCTTCTATACTCAGCCTATCTTCTCCTCAAATACCCCCCTTGACTATCCTCACTTTTTCTTAACTTGACCCCAATGGGCACTGCCATGCCCCCATTCCAACGACACATCCTGTAGGGGCATGGCACTGCCATGCCCCTACCCGGCAATGGATCTGCCGTGCTCATTACAGGTCGGGATCACAAACTTGAGTGCCTAAAAATCTTGGTAAATAACGCCCTAGAAAAAACTAGACTACCCTCGTACCAAATAGTTTCCCCAATAACCGTAGAGACGCGATTAATCGCGTCTCTACGGTTATTGGCGCGAAGGCAAGCCGTTCAGATCAAGCAGGTTTGGAAAAGTTATTCAGCCGTTGAGCCAGCAATTTCGTTTTCAGCCCATATTCGATCGCTTCTAAGACGCGAATTACCCCAGTTGTATTAATCATTTCGGGAATTTTTCCGGCGCGCTGAGCGGCTTGAACCGCTTTGTCGGTTAGTTTATGGCTGGTATAGCCGGTCATGACCAAAATTAAGTCAGCACTGGCAACATGGCTTTCGGACTGCTCTGCGATTTGAGGCCCTGCCTGGGCTGTACACCAGATCAACGTCACCGTAGAATCGCGCAGCCGAGTACGCACAGCTGTTTCGAGGCGATCGTGCCCGCCAAAAATTACCACTTTGCCTTCGAGTTGGGTGTAGGGGTTGGGGCGTTTCTCGGAGGTGCGATGGCGCAACCGAGGCTGAACATCGGGGGCACGCTCCACCCGAGAGCGGTTTTCTAAGGCTTTGTTGTAAATGAAGTTGAGGGTTTGTTCGTGGGTGCCACGCAGCCGTGCAACGGGCCCTTCTTCACTGTGGGTATTGATATGTTCAATCAAAAATTCGACCACCGATTCTAAACAGCCGATCGCCTTCAGGTCATTCATGTAGCCCCGAATGGCGATCGAGGCATCGGTAGCGCTGTAAAAGTCTTGCTGTTCAGAAATCATTTCAATCAAATCGTCTTTTAGCGCGTGTCGCCAGCGATTTGCCTGCTCTGTCAGCCGTTCATCTAGCAGCCGCTCTTCATTCAAAATCAGCTGTCGGTCTACCATTTGAGCCGCCAATGCTGGGGCTTCTGCCAGCCGCTGGCGGAGTTCCATCACTTTTTCTTCTAACTTTTGGTAGGTTATGCTATCTGGGCAAGCACTCCCCCCAAACTGAGCCAGCATTTTCTCTGTTGCCTGTAAAAGTGGCTCTAGGCGTTGCTTAATTTCAACAATTTTCTGCTGAATTTGGTCATCGCGCTGTTGTTGCAGTCGGTTCTCTTCAAGCTCTATCTTTGCCAACGACAACAGGTCTTTGACAGACGCTTCCATGTCGTCCAGTTCTGAAATATCCATATAAAATAAGCCAATTTTGAGAAGTGCAAAGCCAACAAGGGAACCAGCGTGGGGGGCGCTAGTATCCTTATCGGCGATATGAACGTTGAGATAACCCTATTATTGCTACTTTTGTAGATGTCTGATTCATCATGGTCAAACAATTCTTCTATTGTCTGTACTTAGCCTTCTTATGGAATACCGAAGATTTGGGCGGACGGAGCTGGCAATGCCAGTATTCTCGTGCGGTGGAATGCGTTATCAGTACAAGTGGCAAGATATTTCAATTGAAAAGATTCCGCCAGACAACCAGGCAAATCTGGAAGCTACAATTCGGCGATCGCTAGAGGTGGGCATCAACCACATCGAAACGGCGCGGGGCTATGGCAGTTCGGAGGTGCAGTTAGGGCAAATTTTACCCCATTTCCCTCGCGAGTCGCTGATTGTGCAAACTAAAGTGTCTCCGGTGGCCGACGCCAATGAGTTTCGGCAGACGGTGGAAGAGTCGCTGGCAAATTTGCGGCTAGAGTATGTAGATCTGCTCTCCATTCATGGTATTAATACACCCGAATTATTAGAGTACAGCATTCAGGCCGGAGGCTGTTTAGAGGTATTACGGGACTTGCAGCGGGCAGGCCGAATTCGGCACATCGGGTTTTCTACCCATGCCCCAACGGAGGTGATTGTGCAGGCGATCGCCACCGACCAGTTCGACTATCTCAATCTGCACTGGTACTACATCAACCAGGTCAACTGGGCGGCAATTGAAGCGGCGCGCCAGCATGACATGGGGGTGTTTATCATTAGCCCGTCCGATAAAGGGGGAATGCTCTACGCGCCGCCGCCAAAGCTGGTAGAGCTATGTGCGCCGCTCAGCCCGCTGGTGTTCAATGACCTGTTTTGCCTCAGCCACCCGCAAGTGCACACCTTGAGCATTGGCGCGGCGCGGCCAGAAGACTTTGATGAACATTTAAAGGCGCTGCCGTTACTCGATCGAGCCGATCAAGTCCTGCCCGAGATTTTGCATCGGTTGGAACAGGCGGCGATCGCGGCTTTAGGTGAAAACTGGTACAAACACTGGGAGGTGGGGCTGCCTGCCCTAGAAGATGTGCCCAACCAGGTGAATATTCGCTCTATTTTGTGGCTGCGGAATTTGGCGATCGCCTACGACATGACAGAATACGCTCAGGTGCGCTACAACATGCTCGGCAACGCCAGCCATTGGTTTCCCGGCAACAAAGTTGGCCAAACCAGCGAATTAGAGCTGCTTGCCTGCCTCAGCCGCAGCCCCTTTGCCGATCAAATCCCGGCACTGTTAGACGATGCCCACAACCGCCTAGGAGGAGAATCCGTCAAGCGCCTATCTCAACAGTAACCATACCCCGTAGAGACGCGATTAATCGCGTCTCTACAATTAATTGATGCCGACGTAATCAACGATCACAATCCATTGTTGGGTAGGGTCATGGCACTGCCATGACCGCACGGGTAGGGACATGGCACTGCCATGTCCGCACGGGTAGGGGCACGGCACTGCCATGACCACACGGGTAGGGACATGGCACT
>CASBQJ010000618.1 GCA_949127705.1 Synechococcales cyanobacterium PMM_0085 | reverse complement strand
TTGGCAGAGTATCAGCAGCAGGCTCAGTCGCTAATTGCCAGCCTGCATAGTGCCGCCTTACCCAGAGAACAGGAGGCCGAACAGGCTTGGCCTGCCGAATACAGACCTGAGTACACACCTGAATACATACCCGAACAGACAGATCATGCGCAGATACCAGTGCCGCTGTTGGTGGGTGGGACAGGGCTTTATATTCGCTCAGTAGTGCGCGGTCTGCGGATTCCTCGGGTAGCACCTCAGCCTCAACTGCGATCGCAGCTCACGGCCCTTGGGCAACCGCTGTGCTATGCCTTTTTGACCCAGGTTGATGCGGCCTCGGCTGATAAAATTCATCCCCACGATCAGGTGCGGACGCTCCGGGCGCTAGAAGTGTATTACGTGACAGGGCAACCAATTTCGACGCAGCAAGGAGAACAGCCGCCTAGCTATCCGATTTTACAACTTGGGTTAGATTGTCAAAGCTCTGGCGAGCAGCCAGATCGCCTGACTCAACGGATCGGGCAACGCACCCACCAGATGATGGCAGATGGGTTTGTATCGGAGGTCGAGCACCTCTGCCAACGCTATGGCTCAGACCTGCCGCTGTTGAATACGCTGGGCTATCAAGAGGTGAGGCAGCACCTAGCAGGGCAATGCTCGTTGCAGGAGGCGATCGCCCTCACAGTACTCCACACTCGTCAGTTTGCCAAACGCCAGCGCACCTGGTTTCGAGCCGATCCAGCTATTCATTGGTTTGATGCCGATGCGGCTGATTTGCTGGAGCAAGTATGGGAAATAGTTTGCCAATTTAGGCAGCAACATGCGTCGGTTTAACATTGGTTTAATCGGAGCGAGCCGCCGCAACTGCCTTGTCGAGGCTATCGCCTCGATATTGGTGAGCCAGATAGCGATCGAGATGGCGATACAGGGTCATAGGAGCGGTGCGGCGACAGGTAAAAAACTCTAAAACGGCTTGCCCATCGTCTGAGACCCGGACTTTTGGCAAGAGATTTTTGGGCGGATCGGCAGGCCACTGCCAGGAACCATGGGTCGGCACCTCGGCAATCAGCTCATGCTGGTTCCAGCGATGGCGATCGCCCAACGAGCCAAACTCCTGAAGCTCTCGCCGCAATAGCGACGCAATCATAAAAGAGACCGGAGAGCGATCGCCCTCAATTGCGTCCATAAAATGCTCTAACGCTCCAGCAGGCTGAGGAACGGTAGCAATGCTATCACAGCCCTTCAGGCTTACTTCTAGCTGGTCTATGGTGCTGAGGGCTTCGGGCAGCGCCCACACAATTCCTGCCCCATGTCCCGGTGTGCGATAGAGATAGCTGACCAGCCGAAACCCTGGTTTAAGCCGTAACCCTGGCAACTTGAGTAATGGGGCTGCCGGATTAACGGTGCTCACAAACCATTTTTCAGCACCTCTAACCGCAGCAGTATCTACCAGAGAAGGAGTCCCAAACGAAAAAATGCCGCTCAACGCATCAATCGACTCGGGTTCAGGGACATCGTCGGTGAGTGAAACGACACCCTGGTCAATCTTCAATTCATCTGCTGAGAGAGAATTGCGGATGTATGTTCTGACTTTTTGAATGGAAGCGAGGGGGAAATTTTGCAGTGACATAGCTCAAACATTATTGAGCAAGATAAACAGGCAAGCCTTGCGGTTAATAAGACCTAGCACTGGGAAGAGGCAGCTCAGATGTTGGATTAACAGGGGATGTTAGATCGGCAGCGGGCCGCTCGGGGTTGGGGGCGTTGGGCGTTACCCAAATGACCTGGCGCTGCCCCGGACTAATGCGTCCGCTTTGCTCGCGCATGACGCTATTGACTTGATTCGGGTCAAACCGACGGCTAAAGTCAGCCTGCAATCGGTCAACTCGGCCTTCTACAGCACTAACCTCCATCCGAATATTTTGCAGCTTGGCTTGTTGGGAAACGTTTTGCGGTACCAGCTTCACTAAGGCAGATAGAGCCGCGATCGCCAAAAAACAGTTCACCGCCAGCTTAGCTCCTGCCTCTAACGCCGTCGCTCGGTGCGAAGACTGCCGATGTGAGCGGCGGCGGGGATGCGTTGCTCTCTTTGCAGCGGGTGCTACAGGATATAGAGGCGGTCTAGACGGTCGGATCGCGTTCATGCTAACAGCTGATAAAAAATTGGGGCGATTTGCCCGGAAAGCCGGAATCTACCCCAATATAATCGCTTTGAGCTGTAGTTACAAAAAATTCCTGAGTAGACTCAAAAATTGTTGAATTACTAAGGCATTCAAAAAATCTTACCTACGTATGCCTATTTGTAAAGCTCGGTGGACAGACGAAATGCCAGGATTGCGGGAAGCAAGGCAATCACCAAAGCAGCAAAGATTTGAGTATCTGATAAAGACATGTGCAAAAGACTCCTAGATTCTGCAAGCCGTGGATTCTAGTAAGCGGCGTCCCAATGGGTGCTACTTACCCTACCGTCCTTCACTTTCGGTTAAATCGGGCGGCTGCGGAATATCTTGTTACACAGTTTAATATTTCAGGCAAGATGGGTTGCTTTATCCAAACTTTACAAAAGTCCCACAAACTCCGACAGACATGAGCCTACTGCAAAGATTCTATAAAGCTTAGATTACTCTCTGACTGGTGCTTGAAGGCTCGGTCTATAGTTTTGCCCATAGACGTCTGCGCAATTCTACGGTTGCCGTCTTCAGATTTTGAAATTAGAGCTTTCAATCAGGACATTTGAGATGGCTAGTTTTGCATCACCCGCCCCATTGATATTTTTGCGAGGAACCGATGTTCCTGGTCATGTTGACTCTGAGCGTCCGCATCCCTCTGCAAACAGTCTCTTTAAGCGGGCTGTTGATATCATTGGCAGTGTGGTAGGGCTGTTGATTCTGGCCTGTGTCATTGTTCCTGTGGCGATCGCCATTAAGCTGGATAGCCCGGGTGCTGTTCTTTACACGCAGCAGCGATGTGGACTTCAAGGTCAAAAATTTAAAATTGTCAAATTTCGCACGATGGTTCAAGGCGCTGATGCTCAGGATCACCAGATCAATCAACCCTTTCGGGCCAAAGCTGGCTTAGATGCAAGGGTGACCCGAGTGGGTCAGGTGCTGCGGAAAACCAGTTTAGATGAGCTGCCTCAGTTTTGGAATGTGCTGATGGGGGAAATGAGTTTAGTGGGCACTCGCCCCCCGACACTAGACGAAGTGGCTCACTATTCAGACCATCACTGGCAACGCTTGAATGTGAAGCCTGGAATTACAGGCGAGTGGCAGGTGAGTGGTAGATCGAAGATTGTTAACTTCGAAGAAATTGTTAACTTAGATCTGCGGTATCAAACGATCTGGTCTCCCCTATACGACCTTGTCGTTTTGTGGAAGACCGTTTGGGTCGTCATTTCAGGTAGCGGAGCCTGCTAGAAATCAGCAATGAGATATATGTTTTGGGGTTTATGTAATCCTTGATTCTAAGGACGATAAACCGGGAGGGTGAAGTGGAAACAGCTGCCATGCCCTAGCTCTGAATTAACCCAAATTTGGCCATAGTGGGCGCGCACAATTCGTTGACACACCGCTAAGCCAATGCCGTAACCGGCTTTTTCTGCATCTCGCTCTAGGCGAAATGAATCATCAAAAATCTGCTCTTGATTGTCACATGGAATGCCCGGCCCCGTATCACATATGCTGATTTGCACCTTTTGAGCGGTGCGGTGCAAAATGGCGACCTCTACCTTGCCGGCAGCGGGAGTGTACTTAATCGCGTTGTCGAGTAAGTTAATCAAGACTTGCCGCACTCGCTCAGGATCAGCATAGACAATTGGCAAATCACTAGGAATGTCGGTCACCACAGTTTGAGCCTTGGCTTGAAACTGTTCTTTAAGGCTGTCTACGACTGCCAAACATAGCGCTCCTAAGTCTATTTTTTGGGGCTGAAGCTGGAGTCGCCCATCACTACTGCGAGCCGCTTGTAGCAAATCTGTAATCATCCGGTCAATTGCTTTAGCTTGAGTTCGAGCATGTTTGAGCAGCTGAGTGATGATTTCAGGCGTTAAATGCGATCCGCCGTTGGCTGCTTGTTTCTGATAGCCCATTGCTAGGGTCTCTAAGGCGATCGAGACAGCGGTTAAGGGATTGCGTAGGTCATGAGCCAGCATTGCAATCAGCCGATCTTTAAAGTCAAGCTGCTCTTGCAGTTCCTCTTTTTCTTGCTTAAGCCGAAAAACATCATCTGATAGTTGAATCAGCTGATCTGAACGAGAAAGCGAATCATTAAGAGACGGGGTAGGCAGGGCGCGAAGGGTGCCAACGCGCGACTGGGCACTGGCATCATAGTCTTCGCTAGCTTGTCGCCAGCGAGGCCACCAGTTTTCGATCTGAGCACTTAGATCGCTACCCGCTAGGGTTTGTCGAGGTTCTGGGTAGACTTTGATCAACGTTGGCGTCGCAATTAGCTTAAAGTGCTCTGCTAGGTGCGGCTGGTCACCTACATCGATAATTTGCACGTCAAAGTCATAGTCTGCCCGTAGCTCTGCGAATCGATTGCGAATCTGGCGAATCTTTTCATCAGAACTGGGGCGCTTATCAACAAACAGCAATAGCTGCAAAGACGCTTCTGAGCGAGTAAATGGGGTGGGTACTGGCTCCATGCGGTCTGGCTTCAGGAGTTGAAATGGGTGGAAAGAATCTAGAAAGCAGTGATTTTTGTAGCTATTTCTGAGCTAGAGGCTAGATTCTGAGCTAGAAGCACGGTTCTGAGCTAGAAGCGCGATCGCCTCACTTCAATAGCATGGCTCAATGTGGCCTTTGACCCTGCTTTACCTACCATAAGGGGACTAAGCCTTGCGTTACATTATTTAGTTTTGCATCTAAACTGCAACATTTGCATCCTAATCTAACTGTAGACGATCTCGATTGCGCAGGCTTGTCGCTGATTCTTATAGAACCGCCTGTCATCGGTAGCTACAACCATCTGACGCTAAATTTGGATCAGGTTCTACCTCTGAGCAGGATTTTTTATCCAGCAAATATTTCATAAATGAGCGACGACACCGATGCGCCGACACCTATGAAGGACAAAAATGTTAGAGCATGGAAGAGGGAGCGGTCTGACGAAGAACCAAAATTTTTACTGGGCTATGTTTTTTACCGAGCTATGTTCAGGCTAAAAATTTGGCAGCCCAAAATCTGTGAGTACGATGGAGCAATCCCCTGTAATGCTCCTGTTGATCCGTTATTTCAGGGGAAACAAGAAGCGGTGTACAGTTGGTGCTATTTATCCTTGCAATTTGTTTAGAGAGAGCTGGGCAGAGAGATGAAGATTCTGGTTCTGGCGTGGGAGTTTCCGCCCCGAATTATTGGGGGCATTGCCCGTCATGTGTCAGAGCTCTACCCTGAACTGGTTAAGCTGGGGCATGAGGTACACTTGCTGACCGTCGAATTTGGCCAGACTCCTCGCTATGAGGTGGTTGAAGGCGTACGCGTACACCGCGTTCCCGTGCAGTTGGGGCACGACTTTTTTCACTGGGTAGCCAACATGAATGACAGCATGGGTCATCAAGGGGGCAAGCTGCTTCTAGAAGATGGACCGTTTGACCTGATTCATGCGCACGATTGGCTAGTTGGAGATGCCGCGATCGCCCTTAAGCATGCCTTTAAGGTGCCGTTGGTCACAACCATCCATGCGACGGAATCAGGCCGCCACAATGGGCTATACAACCCTACTCATCACTACATTGGCAGTAAAGAGCGGACATTGGCGTTTGAGTCTTGGCGTGTGATTGTCTGCACCGACTATATGCGCCGAGAGGCAGAGCGGGTGCTCCATAGCCCATGGGACAAGATTGATGTAATTTATAACGGGATCCGGCCTGAGAAGAAGCTATTGCGTCATGAGTTTGACTATCAAGCCTTTCGACGCAACTATGCTACCGATACAGAGCGCATTGTTTATTATGTGGGCCGCATGACGCATGAAAAGGGTGTCCAAGTGCTGCTCAACGCTGCGCCCACAATAATTTGGAAAATGGGACATGCCGTTAAGTTTGTGCTGATTGGCAGCGGCTACACTGACCATTTGAAGCGTCAGGCATGGGAGCTAGGGATTTGGGATCAGTGTTACTTCACGGGTTTCATGTCCGATGCCGATTTGGATAAGTTTCAGGCGATCGCCGATTGCGCCGTATTCCCTAGCCTCTATGAACCCTTTGGTATTGTCGTCCTAGAAAGTTTTGCGGCTCGAGTGCCAGCAGTCGTATCCGATACGGGTGGATTGCCAGAGGTCGTCCGCCATACCATCACCGGTATTGTGACCCAAACCAACGATCCCGGCTCTCTAGCCTGGGGCATTCTGGACGTGCTGCGCCATCCCGACTATTCGCAATGGCTCGTAAATAATGCCTATGAAGACTTAGACCGTCGATTTAGCTGGGATAAACTGGCCGCCCAAACTGAAGCGACCTATGAACAGGTTGTGCAAGAACGAAGCCGTGTGGAGTGGTAAGCAGGGCTATTGCGGTTAGGGACTAAGAGGGTGGCACTAAGAGGGTGGCGCTAAGAGGGTGGCGACGGGAAACGGGAGCAGAGCTGCCGCTCGTTCTGTCGAAAACTCAGCGATCGCCCCCCAAGCGGCTTCGAACAAGCGATTGGGCTGGAGATCGTCTTTGACTAAGTTCCAGACGCGCTGCACCTCTTCTGTATGAATGCGATCGTCTTCTACTAAGGCCAGCACTACCTGCCGCCGCAGAAACTGCCCTTCATCGGAAAAGAGATATTGCAAGCCGATCTGGGCAGTGGGCAATACGTCGAAACTGTGGTCGGAGCGGGCGATCGCAATCAGGTTTTCTAACCGCTGCCAATTGAGTTTGCCGTCGTTAAACAACATGTCCAATAAGCGACGGCGCAGCTGAGGCGTTTCCCCGGTCAGCAGCCGTTTTGCGACGTACGGATAGGCCACCTCCACAATCTTAAAATCAGGATTGAGGCTGAGCGCTAGCCCTTCCTGGGTAATTAAAGAACGAATAATTAAGGCAAACTTAGCAGGCAAGCGGAACGGATACTCGTACATCAAGGCCGAAAACTGGTCGGTAACTGTTTTGAAGTTAAAGTCTCCTACGCGTTCACCCAGCGCCCCTTTAAACACCGCCTCCAGCGCTGGAATGATGGGCCTGATGTCGGTTTCGGGGGTTAAGAACCCCAGCTTGACAAAGTCTGTTGCTAGCTCTTGATAGTCGCTATTAATCAGATGTACCACTGAATCAACCAGGGTCTCTTTCATCTCCTGGCTCAGCTGATCCATCATGCCAAAATCGATGTAGGCCATCCGCCCATCTGCTAAAGCAAACAAGTTGCCGGGATGAGGATCGGCATGGAAAAAGCCAAATTCTAGGAGTTGGCGCAGCCCAGCCGTTACGCCCGTCTGAATTAGCGTATCGGTGGCCAGCCCTGCTTCCTGGATCCGCTGAGTGTCGTTTAGCTTAAAGCCGCTAATCCACTCCAACGTCAGCACATGCTGGCTGCTATAGCGCCAGTAGATAGACGGCACCTTAACGGTGAGGTCGGCTTGAAAGTTCGCTGCAAATCTTTCTGCATTGCGCCCTTCATTTAAGTAATCAATTTCTTCAAACAGCTTGCTGCCAAATTCATCAACGACCAACGTGAGATCATGCCCCAGATTCAGCGGCAGCCACGGCGCTATCCAGCCCGCTGCCCAGTGCATCAGATACAAGTCGAGCATGATTGTAGGCAGCAGGTTCGGACGCTGCACCTTGACGGCCACTGCTTCGCCAGAATGAAGACGAGCGCAATAAACCTGCCCCAAGCTAGCGGCTGCCACTGGGTCAGAAGAGATTTCACTGTAGATGTCTCCCACCGCTCGACCTAGCTCAGCTTCAATGATGTGGAAGGCGATCGCATTCGGAAACGGCGGCAGTCGATCCTGCAGTTTCTCTAGCTCTACCAGGAAATCTTGCCGCACCAAGTCGGGCCGAGTAGAAAGCGCCTGCCCCACCTTGATAAAGGTAGGTCCCAACCGGGTCAAAATAGTCCGCAGTTGAACC
>CASBQJ010000617.1 GCA_949127705.1 Synechococcales cyanobacterium PMM_0085 | reverse complement strand
AGAGTTCTCGGGGCACCACACACGACTCGAAAACCGATATTGTAGTAGGCATTAACGGGCGCGTTGTAGTTGCGATAGGCGGAGCGGCAATCGTGCGGATAGAGGATCCAAGAACCGCCGCGTACTACACGATTAGCACTGTCATCATCACTCAACCATGCGCTCCCATCCACCGGTGCGCCCTTATAATTGCCATGCCAGTTATCTTCACACCACTCCCAGACATTCCCATGCATATCGCATAACCCAAAAGGGTTGGCAACCCCAAAGTGATCCACAGCAGTTGTCTTTTTGCGGTTTTCACCCTTTGGCCCGTCATTGTAGGTATAGCTGCCGTTGTAATTTGCTAAGTCTGTGGTCAACATATTGCCAAAGGAGAAAGGGGTTGTGGTTCCAGCCCGACAGGCATATTCCCACTCAGCTTCTGCGGGTAGTCGATATTCTTGGCCGGTATGTTGCGATAACCGGGCACAAAACTCTACCGCGTCGTACCAAGACACTCGCTCCACTGGGCGGGCATCTCCTTTGAATTGAGAGGGAGTAGGGTTTAGCTTTCGTTTTACTTGTGGCAACCCTGCCACAAACTTCCATTGGGCTTGGGTAACTGAATAGCGTCCTATTAAAAAAGCTGCCAGCTTAACTGTATGCTGTGGATCTTCGCGATTGGTTCGTTCTGGCTCATCTTTAGGGGAACCCATCAGGAGGGTACCCGATGGAATTGACACCATTTCTAGCTGAAGGGCATTACCCAGTGGTTCTATCCAGCGTTGGGCCTGCTGCCGCTGTCGCCGGATGACCCATTCAATAGACGGCTGCTCTCGTTGTTTCTCACGCCCATTTACCCTACGTTCAATAGTGGCAGACTCAAAATCAAACGGCTGCAATTCAACATCAAAAACGATGGTGACAACCTCAACCTCTTGAGTCTGCAAAGGGGGAAACGGGGCAGTTGAAGCGGGATCAACAAGTTGAGCGATTGTAAATTCGAGAGTTTCCAGATCAGGGAAATCAGCTTCTGATAGAGACTCGGTTTCAGTAAGTGCCGTTGCTGTAGTGACCTGTAAACAGTGCTGTAGCACCTCAATCAGTTGGCTAAAACCAGCGAAGTCTTGAATCTCGTTTGCAGAATTAATCAATCGACGGCGGAGTCCTCGACTAATTTCGAGCTGCATCCCTCGTCTGTTTATGCCCCGGTTGCAAAGATTAGCAGGGTCTGTACCGCCTGTTTCATCATCAGAAACACTTAAGCCTGCTGCCGCCAACGAGGTCTTGATCTGCTCCAAGCCATCTCGGTCTAAACCACCCACCTTGATAAATTCCGTTTCACCCTGACAACCGTGAATAGAGAGCACCGTCTGAGCACGACCGACAATGTCTAGCGCCGTGGCTTCATCAAATTGGGTACTCGGAATGTAGAGGGTTTGATCAATTTCAGGTTTGAGGCTAACGAATGAGTAAAAGGAATGAATCTCACCCGCGACGGCCTTTGCTATCTGGGTTGTAGCGGGTTGCAGATTTCCACCATGAATGGCGATGACAGCAATGCCCGAAGAACCGACATGAGCGTTAATTTCGTAATCTTGGCTAGCCGTTTCAGCTTGGCTAAGTGCCGAAAAGGTAGTGTACTGAGGCTGATAGATTTGTTCAATGCTACTAATAATCTCGGCATATTCATCGCCACGCCGTTTGAGAATATCTAACATGACACCTGCAAACGGTTTGATCTGTTTAGTTTGTTCAAGGATGATATGGGCGCGAAAGTCTTCAAGAGCATAGCCAAAACGATAGTTCAACCAGGTGGAAAGTGCTGCAAACACACGATCGGATGAGATTGTGTCTTGAACCAGAGGCTGTACACCATCATGAAATACATACTGCACCTGATCAGCAGGCGTATGAGCCGTGATCTCAAGTTGGGATTTGAACAGGCCACCCAATAGCACTTCCGCTACATGAACTTGCTGAGCATCGGGCAACATTGCAGCTTGCACCATCCGCACAATCGGTAAATTAACTTCTGGACAGGAAGCCAGAATTCCGGCTAGGCGGCGAGCCATTGCAGAAGAGAAGTTACGGAATTGTTCTAGGCGTTGCTCGGGTGCGAGAACTGGCTGAGCAGAGGATGATTTTTGAGAACCAGGGTCTGAGTCAGAGGATGACGGTTGGGAGCTAACCGACGAGAAGAGTAGTCCAGGTGCTGAGACTGTAGCCTTACCAGCAACCATCTGGCTCCATCGATTAGCCACATCAGGCTCCAGAGTGAGCACAGGCACTTTCACCCCGAGTAGGGTTGTCCGTCGCCACCGTTCTCGCCGGATAAAGGTTAAAGACTGATTGGATTGACCCGGTGTCAGACTATAGATCTGCCCTTTTACAACGTCATTCAGGGCAGTCCGATTCCACAGCCATTCTGGCAAAACCTGCACCAAGGCCATCGGCCCATGCTTAGCCCAAATCTGCAACAGATCTCTAATTTGCTGGGTATCCCAATGGGGAGCAATGCAATCGCTAATCACCAGAATTAGCCGACGCCCATTAGGATCGATCAGTTCTTGGGGACGGCAAGGAGGTTGAAGCGATGCTGCTGGGCCAAAGCCAGATCGAATGCACAGTTTGGCATTTGGGGATGACTGCTGGGGCGATCGCTCAGCTAAGTCTTGGGTCTCCAAACTCCACATCCGCACATCACGAAACACACCCGACTGAGCCAAAACCCGACGCAAGCTGAGAATAGTCCGCTGCCAAATCACCATAGAAGCGGTAGCATCCACCACAATCGCCAGCTCTAGCCAGGGTTCTAAAACGGGTCGTAGCTGAAGTGACCAAAGATCGGTTTCAGCAATGGCTCTAACTGTCGCGGGTACATCCAGGTAGCTACCTTGCGCAGAGGGTTCTTGACGCATCAGAGGGCGTAGAGCTTTGAGAAGATCAAGAGTATTCCGTAGGGCAGGAGCATCGGGAATCGCCAGCGGGGCATCCAGCGTCGAGGGCGTCTTGGATTGAGATTTGGCTTGAGTCCGGGTAGTTAACCCAGCCATTGGTGATGGGCGAGGCGCTGGGACGGATGCAGACCCCTGACTGGGTGGAGTAACTGGTGCGGCATCAGAGTCGATTATTTCAACACTAGACGATTTGGAGGAAGACGAACTTGATGGTGTTTTGGGCAGGGTGGCAGCATCGGTTTGCCATTGCTGGAGCGTCAGCCAAAGGATGTCGGCAATTTCCTCGGCTGTCAGATCTTTAAATTTTTGCTCCAAAATGGCAACTAGCTGCTCAATCATCCGCCACTTCCTGTATTGGTGAGAGCAGCTAGGATCAGTTTTTCGAGGTCACTATTTTCTCCAATTTGAGCACCATATTTGCGGAGATACACTGCATTGAGCAGTTGATCGGTCGCCAGCATGGCGGCATCAGCATCAGTCTTACTCAAGAACCGTTTAATCAGATCCTCGACTTGATCGGCAACGTCTTTTGTGAGATGAGCCTCAACGATGTTGTAGAGATCTGTTTCCTCTGGTTTGGGCATCTCTACCCGCAGACAGCGCCGCAAAAAAGCAGGCGGAAAGTCGCGTTCCCCATTGCTAGTCATGATGATCAACGGAAAGGCATCGCAGCGGACTTTACCTGTCTCAATCGGGACTTGCAAGTCATCTGCGGTTCGCACAGAAATTGGCCGCGATGCCGTCTGCTCGGTCTGCTCGGTCTGATCTATCTGGCTGTTCTCAGTTTGAGATTGATGCTCAACCGATTTACGTTCACTCAGCCGCACCAGTTCAGAAATTTCAAACTGACCTTCTTCCAGCAGATTTAACAAATCATTCGGCAAGTTGACATCACTTTTGTCAATCTCATCAATCAGCAAGACCCGAGGATAAGGAGTGGGTAAAAAGACAGTACCAAGAGTACCAAGCTGGATATAGTCACCAATGGTGCGTTCACGATCGACAGGCTGTCCTATGTCAGCTTGCTGCTTGCGCAATTGGGCATCTTGCAGGCGAGCAATGGCATCGTAGCGATATAGACCCGCCTCCAATGTCGAACGGGCAGTAATTGGCCACATTAGTACTGGACCTAATTTCAACTCATAGGCAATAGCATAAGCCAGAGAAGTTTTGCCAGATCCCGGTCTACCTGTAATCAATAAGGGACGACGTAGAGCCAAAGCCGCATTGACGGCTTGAACCACCTTGGCTTGATCACTGCGAATGCGAAAGCTTTCACCGCGCTGGCGAGCGCGATTACTGTCTCTAGTTTCAGCTAGCAGCCGTAACTGCCGCCAGTACTCATCGATTCGAGTTTTATAGTCCTCGTTGTTTGCGGTTGTTTGGTGTGCTGTACTCTCTTGAGCCGCTGCCTGCTGCAACCGAAACTGTCGCCAGGGAGGTGGGGGTGGCAATTGCTCGATGCGATCGCCATCCTGGATGTGGTCACCCCGAAATACTTGCCAATTTGTTGAATTTTCAGTCATGCGCTTAATCTCCCAGGCTTCTTCAGACATCGTTCTAGTTCCATCAAGCGTTTAGGCTCGTCGCACCAGATTGCCAGATGACGCCCTAAATGCGCATCATCATTCGCTGACCTGCGAGTTTGTTTAACTTGTTCTAACAGTTGATCTAACTTAGACAGGGTATCAACAGTCAACAAGTCATACATTTTTTCTTGATGATCAGCCAACTCAGAACCTCTAGACCAAAGAGCCGTAGGAATTCCTTCCTCAAGCATCTGAATAAACAGATCCTCTCGCTGCTCTTGATATTGGTCTAACCCAAGAGGGCAAGTCAACGTTAAGCCCATAAATGGATGATTTCTAAGCGTTTGCTTGACAGCAGTCCAACGTTCCCAACTATCGATATGCTCAAATTTCTGGTGAACTGCTGCTGAGTCGGGCGATGTTTGAAAAAAGCTATCCAGTTTTTTCCAGGTTCTATCCAGTTTTGTGCGCGCAGCCGAATCACTGAAGCGATCATAGGAACGCACCACCACCTGATGGTTTTCGCCAACAACCTGGTTGCGGCGCTTGAAGCGAACCGGTTGACTGTAAATCTTCCATGTATCAGCCGCAGCAGTTAAATGCTCAAAGGGTAGCCAAAATTCGATTGTCAAGTCATAGATCGGACGGAAATCTAAATTGAAATCAGTTTGCAACTCCGCACATCGAGCGTCAATTGCTACTTCTGCTTGAAGCAACCAGTCGGGGAAGGTATTTTCAATCTGCTTTAGAGTACAAAACAAGCCTGTTTTCTGTTGTCTCAATTCAATACTTTGATCGGAACTTTCATCGACAGGCTCTTGCAGGATAATAGCGTGAAATTTTGGCAACTTGTTCTCATCGACTGGTTCTGTAAGTAGATAGCCGTTGACTCTAACTCGATGAGTTTGAGCCGTAATTTCAGGAGGCTCAACAGTAATCACAAAAGCAGCTCGCAAGTTTCTTAACTCCTCGTCAGCAGGTCTAGCCTGATTGACAACCGGGTTAGGTACAGTTTGAACAGGGGGTTGAAGCTCCGCTGGCAAATTAGTTAACCAGGTATCCAAAGCATCTTTTGAAGCGACGTCCACCATGCGTTTTTGCAGGTTTTGGACAAACGTCACAATGGGTAGTTGACCTTTGGAGTTCTTGCCGTACTCAAGGAGTAGCCTTAAGGTCACCAACCACTTTACAGAAGAACTTAGCTCATTATTTCGGAGGTAACCTTGTATTGCACTGTAATCTTCCCTT
>CASBQJ010000616.1 GCA_949127705.1 Synechococcales cyanobacterium PMM_0085 | reverse complement strand
TCTTTTGGAGTCGTTCGTACTGCATTATTTCTTGTGGCGGAGCACCCATATCAGTCTTGAAGCAGTACATTCAGCAACAGGCTAAAATCGACTGATTGCTCCCTCTGGTCGCCCGCCGCCTCACCGCCCCCCCAAGCCTTCGGCTATGGGCGGAGCACTGCGGCGGATCTAGGTAGAGACGCGATTCATCGCGTCTCTACGAATTGCATTTGATTAATCGCGCCTCTACGATTGCGCAGGCACCCTATGTCCCTTCTCGCAGTTTGTCGAGCACGCTGCGATCTTCGAGGGTAGAGGTGTCGCCTGTCACCTCTTCGCCAGCAGCCAGAGAGCGCAGCAGGCGGCGCATAATTTTGCCCGATCGCGTTTTGGGTAGCGCTTCACTAAAGCGAATCTCACCGGGACGAGCCAGTGCGCCAATCTCGCTGACTACATGCTGCTTCAGCTGCTTGATTAGCTCGTCGCTGCCCGTGTGGGTGCCTTCTAGGGTGACAAAGGCGACGATTTCTTCACCTTTGATCTCGTCGGGCTTGCCAACCACAGCGGCTTCTGCAACAGCGGGATGGGACACCAGCGCCGATTCAATTTCCATCGTGCCCAGGCGATGCCCAGCCACGCTGATTACGTCATCGACTCGACCCATCACCCAAAAATAGCCATCGGCATCTTGCCGCGCCCCGTCGCCCGCAAAGTAGACATACTCACCATTCTGCGGTGCAATGTGCTCCCAGTAGGTGCGGCGGAACCGATCGGGATCGCCGTAGACATTGCGGATCATGGATGGCCACGGGTGTTTGATTACGAGGTAACCGCCTTCATTTGCCCCCACGGGGTGGCCGTCCAAATCCACTACGTCGGCCAAAATCCCCGGAAACGGGCGCGTGGCAGAACCGGGTTTGGTGGCGATCGCCCCCGGCAGTGGCGTAATCATAATCCCCCCGGTTTCGGTTTGCCACCAAGTGTCCACAATCGGGCAGCGATCGCCGCCAATGACGCTGTGATACCACATCCAGGCTTCGGGGTTGATCGGTTCACCCACGGTGCCTAGCAGCCGCAATGAAGACAGATCCCGCGCATTGGGCAAATGCTCGCCCATTTTGATAAACGCGCGAATCGCTGTCGGAGCCGTGTAGAAAATATTCACCCCGTGCTTCTCAATCACATCCCAAAAGCAGCCCGGATTGGAGGCTCGCGGTGCCCCTTCATACATCAGCGTCGTGGCTCCATTGGACAGCGGGCCATAGACAATGTAGCTGTGCCCGGTGATCCAACCCACATCAGCCGTACACCAATAGACGTCGGTATCTTGCAGGTCAAAAATCCACTTACTGGTGATGTGGGTATAGAGGTTGTAGCCGCCCGTGGTGTGGACGACGCCCTTGGGCTTGCCCGTGCTGCCAGAGGTGTAGAGAATAAACAGCATATCTTCGCTGTCCATCGGTTCGGCGGGGCAGTTGGCCGACGCACTCTGCTGCAAGTCGTGCCACCAGTGATCGCGTCCGGCTTCCATATGTATGGTTTGCTGGGTGCGCCGTACCACCAAAACATGTTTGACGCTGGGAGCTGCCTGGTCGGCTAGGGCTTTGTCAACCTGGTCTTTGAGGGGGACGATCGCATCCTTGCGCCAGCCGCCGTCGGCCGTAATCACCACTGTTGCCTTACCGTCGTTGAGGCGATCGCGCAGCGCCTCATGGCTAAAGCCCCCAAACACGACCGTATGCACCGCGCCAATGCGGGCACAGGCCAACATGGCGATCGCTGCTTCTGGAATCATGGGCATATAAATGCCTACCACATCGCCTTTTTTGGCTCCCAGCTGCTTCAGCACATTGGCAAACTGACAGACCTCCCGGTGCAGCTGCCCATAGGTCAGCGTCCGCGAATCGCCCGGTTCACCTTCCCAAATCAGCGCGGCTTTATTGCGCCGCCAGGTAGCTAGGTGGCGATCGAGGCAGTTGTAAGAGATGTTGAGTTTACCGCCCAAAAACCACTGGGCAAACGGCGGCTGCCAATCTAGCACCGTATGCCATTTCTCAAACCAGTGCAGTTCCTTCTGCGCTAGCTCCGCCCAAAACGTTTGGGGGTCTGCTTTGGCTCGCTCATAAAGCTGCTCATATTCCTCTACGGTTTTGATCGTCGCCTGTTGGGAAAAGGCAGCAGGCGGATAAAAAACGCGCTCTTCGTGGAGGATCGATTCAATATTGGATTCCGACATACCAGCTTGGGTGCATTGGGTGGAGTGGGGTAGAGACCGATTAAATGCCTCCTTCAAAACCATACGGGTTTTGGACACACCTGTGGGCAGACGTACATTTTCCTTAAGGTTTGAACCCCAAACTCTGTAGTTTGGTGGAGAGTTTTGCTAGAAACTAACCCCTGCTGTTTGGCCGCACACAATCGGTTAAACCTGGAAAATGTAGATTTTTTTGAGAGCGTGAATCCTCTTTTTAAGCAATCCGGAAACAATTTATATAGATTTTCAATCATGTTCATATCTGATACAAACAAGCGAAAAACGTAAAACTTGCACGAGATCTAGAGAACTTTACATTCTCTACACATATGCATTAAAAGCATAAAATTTCACAGACTTGGAATAGCGATCGCACGCTCCAACGAATAATTGTTCATTGTAAGTTTATATGACAAGTGGCAACAGTAGTATCACGCAAAACTTTATTCTATTTAAATCAAAAAAAGAGATTAAAGTGCGTAATCCCAACCAAATTTGGGCAGAAACGGCGTTTTACTCTATAAAGCGTCCGGTACCTCCCTCAGCTTCATGAAAGCTTAACTGGAAACCTCCAAGACCGCTTGGAGTTATTCAGAGGCTCGAAACCATGAACGTTGAAAACATAGTCAATCAAGCAGAAACAGGCTTAATGCCAGTTGTGCAACAGCCT
>CASBQJ010000615.1 GCA_949127705.1 Synechococcales cyanobacterium PMM_0085 | reverse complement strand
TAACCAAGCAGCTAACGCGGCTTGTGAGTGCGATCGGTTCAGTCGTTTCCCTCGTCCACACTTTACAGAAAGTTTCCATGACACAAACGCAAGATACCCGAGAAAGCCTTGAGTATCAGACTATTGCAGATCTAGAACCTGGCCGCAAGCTGAGATTTGGTAAAGATGACGGGTTCCAAAGTGAACTGCGGCGTCGCGTGGATGCGTATTTTCAGCGCACCCAACTCTCTCAGCGTGACTGTCCCCAAATGTATCTAAAAACGGCAATTATTTTGGTCGCCTTTGCCACGACCTATTGTTTACTGGTATTTGTTGCCCAAACCTGGTGGCAAGCGCTGTCGCTGGCGGTGCTGCTGGGGCTAGAAACTGCGGCGATCGGGTTTAATATCCAGCACGATGGCGGACACCAGGGTTACTCTAACCACAGCTGGGTGAATCAGGCGATGAGCCTGACGCTAGATTTAATCGGCGGCAGTTCCTATGTGTGGCACTGGAAACATGGTGTATTTCATCACATGTATACCAATGTCAGTCACTACGATGCCGACGTGGAAGTAGGCATTTTGGGTCGGGTTTCGCCCCATCAGCCCTGGCTACCGATTCATCGCTGGCAGCATATTTACCTGTGGGCGCTCTATGGGCTGATGCCAATTAAGTGGCAGCTGTATGATGATTTTCATGATGTGATCAGTGGACGGATTGGGGCACAGACGTTTCCACGTCCCCAAGGGTGGGATTTGGTGCGGTTTTTGCTGGGTAAGGGAATTTTCCTGACGCTGGCGTTTGCCCTGCCGCTGCTGCGTCATCCGCTGGGGGGGGTGCTGGTGTTTTATGGGGTGATGGCGATCGCCCTAGGGATTGTTTTGAGCACGGTGTTTCAGATGGCGCACTGTGTAGAAGGGGCAGAGTTTCCGCAACCGCTGCCCAACACGAGCTGCATGGAAGATGCCTGGGCGATTCACCAAATTGCCACGACGGTGAACTTCTCGCGCAATAACCCGGTGATCACCTGGCTGCTGGGTGGGCTAAATTACCAGGTTGAACATCATCTGTTTCCGCGCATTTGCCACATTCACTATCCAGAACTGGCAAAAATTGTCGAGTCCACCTGCCAAGAGTTTGGTATCACGTACCGGGAACATCCTTCTTTTATCGGCGGGGTGGTTGCTCATGGGCGCTGGCTTCAGCGTCTGGGTGCATCAAGTGTGATGGGCTAAGACCGAGCAGATCTCCGACTCTTTAAAAAGTCGGAGATCTCAAAGGTGCCCATCTTCCATTAGATATAAATTTTTCATATTCTTTTCATTTTTGCTCAGCGCGTGATAGCGTGAAAGTGAAAAGTCTTTGCAATGCCCTAGGCAATGCCCCTACGCATGCGGTCGTTTTTGAGTTTGGTTCTGGGCCCGAGGCAGTGGAGCAGGAAGGATACATTGACGGGGGCGATCGCCTCATTGCTGGTGCTGGGTCTATCGGTCAATGGCTGCACGCAGCAGTTTCCTGGCAGCTCCGCGATAAGTTCTCCTCCAGCAGCAGATCAGCTGCCGGCAAACCCTCACCAAAAAAAGGTGATTTTGACCACCTTCACGGTACTGGCCGATATGGTGCAGAACGTGGCGGGCGATCGGGCGATCGCTCAATCGCTAACCAAATTAGGGGCAGAAATTCACGGCTATGAACCCACTCCCAGCGACCTAGTACGGGCACAATCCGCCGATCTGATTTTAGACAACGGCCTCGGGCTAGAACGCTGGGCAGATCGCTTCTATGCCAATCTTAAGCAAACACCTCACATCACCTTAAGCGAAGGAATTCAGCCGATTGCAATTCGTGAAGGCGCTTATCTCAACCGCCCCAATCCTCACGCCTGGATGTCTCCGGCCAATGCCCTGGTCTATGTCGAAAATATTCGCAAGGCACTGGTGCAGCTCGATCCAGCCAATGCTGCCACCTATACCGCCAACGCCGCTACCTATAGCCAGAAAATTAGAACGCTTGACCAAACCTTGCGGCAAGAACTCGCCAAGCTGCCCGCCAACCAGCGCTACATGGTCACCTGCGAGGGCGCATTCACCTATCTCATCAACGACTATGGGCTGAAGGAGGGCTATATCTGGCCAGTCAATGCGGAACAGCAGGGCACGCCTCAACAGGTTGGCAAGACAATCGATTTGGTGAAGGCCAACCAGGTGCCCACTATTTTTTGTGAAAGTACCGTTAGCGATAAGGCGCAGCGCCAGGTGGCAGAGGAGGCGGGCGCAAAATTTGGCGGCGTATTTTACGTAGATTCCCTGACCGATGCGCAGGGGGTTGCACCGACCTATCTCAAGCTGCTGGATTACAACGTCAACACTCTAATTCGAGGACTGCGGAGGAATTAATCAATGCGAATGGCTCCAGTGGGTGCAAATCCGGTCAGTGTGGAGGTGGAAAATGTCACCGTTGACTACAACGGTAAGGTGGCGCTGCATGGAGCCAGCCTGCAACTGCGGGCTGGCTCCATTTGCGGGTTGGTGGGGATGAATGGCAGCGGCAAATCGACGCTGTTTAAGGCGATTATGGGCTTTGTGCCGCCCAGTTCGGGGCGGGTGCTGATTCAGGGTTTGCCCAGTCGCCTAGTGCAAAAGCGGAGTTTGGTGGCCTACGTGCCCCAGGCGGAAGAGGTGGACTGGAACTTTCCGGTCAGCGTCTGGGATGTGGTGATGATGGGTCGCTATGGCTATATGAATCTGCTGCGGATGCCTAGTGCGCGCGATCGCCAAATTGTCCACGACAGCCTAGAACGGGTGCAGATGCTAGAAATGCGCGATCGCCAAATTGGTGAACTGTCTGGCGGGCAGCGCAAGCGAGCCTTTTTGGCACGTGCCCTGGCTCAACAAGGCTCGGTGATTTTGCTAGACGAACCGTTTACGGGCGTAGACATCAAAACCGAAAAAGCCATGATCGACCTGCTGCTAGAGCTAAAACAGCAGGGACATACCATCCTAATTTCCACCCACGACCTGGCCTCAATTACCACCTTTTGCGATCAGGTCGTGCTGATCAACCGCACCATTTTGGCCTACGGCGACATTTCCGATGTCTTTACCGAAGAAAATCTGGCGCGTACCTTTGGCGGCTCGGTCGGTAAGTTCTTACCCGAATCATAGGTCTCCCCAACCCATAGGCGCTTAAATTAATGGATACCCTGGCTATCTGGCAGTGGCTAATTGCCCCGCTACAGTACGAATTTATGCTTAAGGCACTGATTGTTAGCGCCTTTGTTGGAGCTGTGTGCGCGTTTTTGTCGTGCTATATGACGCTGAAGGGCTGGGCGCTGATGGGCGATGCCGTTTCTCACTCTGTGACGCCGGGAGTGGTGTTGGCCTATATTTTTAATTTGCCCTATTCGATTGGGGCGTTTGTGTTTGGCGTTGGGTCAGTGCTGGCGATCGGGTTCATTAAGTCTAAAACCCGAATTAAGGAAGACACGGTAATTGGGCTGGTGTTCACCGGGTTCTTTGCGCTGGGACTGGTGCTAATTTCCAAAAACCCGTCTAATGTGGATTTACTGCACATTCTGTTTGGCAATGTGCTGGGCATCTCCACCGGGGACATGATTCAGACGTTTATCATCGGCAGCATCACGCTGGTGACGCTGCTGATCTTACGCAAAGACCTGCTGCTGTTCTGCTTTGACCCCACCCACGCCCGCTCGATTGGGATCAACATTGTGGCGCTGCACTACATTTTGCTGGGTGTGCTCTCGCTCACCATTGTGGCGGCACTGCAAACTGTTGGCATCATTTTGGTCGTGGCCATGCTGGTCACCCCTGGAGCCACTGCCTACCTGCTCACTGATAACTTTGACCGAATGATTCCGTTGGCGATCGCATCTGGCGTATTCTCTAGCGTGCTGGGCACCTACATTAGCTATTACCTGGACGGTTCGACCGGAGGCTGCATTGTGGTGACGCAAACGCTGCTGTTTGTGGTCGCAATGATTTTTGCCCCCAAGTATGGGCTATTAAAGCAACGTAGCGGCTCGCCAGCGGTTGAGATCGAGGGAGAGGCGTGAGGGGCGATCGCTTGAGATTTGCAATAATTTTTGATTCTCATAGATAGCCGGTGAGGGCTATGGAAACCGTAGAGTGGTTGGTGGGTTATGGATGGTCTTCTGGTAGAGGCGGAAGTAATCGTTGTAAATCTTGGAGAACTTTAGGTAACTCAATCTCAATCACAGGTTTTAGTCTATCCAAATCAATTTCATCGTACTCGTGAACAATCACATCACGTAAACCTGCCATATCCTTCCAAGGAACATGAGGATGAGATGCTCGAAACTCCATTGATAAACGTTTCGTTGCCTCGCCAACAATCGTCAGTCGCCGTATCACAGCATCTTGGTCTTTAATGGATTGAACAAAATCATTCCAATCCGTCACATACTCAGAAATGAGTGCAATAGAATCCACAATATCAAGCAGTGACTGCTGATCTCTTTGCATAAACAATCATTCCTGATCCTAAAATTTCCTTGCGACGAAGCCAGTTGCGACTATTTTGAATAGCAGTTTTACTCACAAAATCAATCTTTCGCTGAAGCATATCTTCTAGCTCTTCACGTAGGTGCATCACATCAAATAAACTATGTTTTGCACCTTCAGCGAACAGGTATAAAAAGTCAATATCGCTCGGGTCGTGCCCCCCGGTACGAAAGTCATCTCGCAATATCGACCCAAAGAGAGCCAGCTCTTCAATTTTCCATTTTTCGCAAAAATCGACGAGTTGTTCCGGTGTGGTACTAAAACGCTGATAAATCTGCTGTATCGGCATTGCACAGCCTGCAATATCCACCTCGTGGCGATCGCCATCCTCGTCATACTTGCCCTCCCACACTGGCTCCGTCCGCATCTGCGACGGCTGCGGATTGTGGGGATCGTGGGTAGGTTGGGTCATGGACGTCATTCTTCCAACGAGTTGAGAAAAGCCATGAGATCAGGTAAATCATTTTGCACAACATCCCAAACCGTTTCGGCATCGACTCGGTTGTAATCATGCACAATAATGTCTCGGATACCCGCAATATCACGCCAAGGAATTTCCGGGTAACGTTGCCTAAATTCAGGGGATAGCCGTTTTGTCGCCTCGCCGACCACAAGAATGCGCCTCAGCACAGCATCTTGCTTCTCGTCATTTTTCAAAAAATCGGCTGACGTCACACCTGCCGTATAAGCAAGAATTTTCTTCACTGCCTCGATAATATCGAGGACTGATTCCTTATCTCTGGACATAAATAATCCGGGCAGATTCTAAGATATGCTGACGACGAATAGTGTTGGGGTCAGTCAGCAGAGCCGTCTTGCTAACCATATCTACAGGTCTGTGGAATAGATCCTCTAGCTCAAACTTCATCCTCACCTGTAAAATTAGGTTCCTCCGGGCATTTTTTCCGTCAGTAAACAGTACATCTACATCACTAGAATCTTCTCCATCAATCCGAAAATCGTCTCGTAAGACTGAACCAAATAAAGCGAATTCCGCCAGGTTCCATTTTTTACAAAAATCAGAAATTTGATCGGGCGTAACGTTGAGGCGTTGGTAAATCTGCTGTATCGGCATCGCACAGTCCGCAATATCCACCTCGTGGCGATCGCCATCCTCGTCATACTTGCACTGCCACACCAATTCTGTCTGCTCCGTCTGCATCTGCAACAACGGCTGCGGATTGTGGGGATCGTGGGTAGGTTGGGTCATGGGGCAATGCGAGAGACTGTCCCAAATTATAGCAACCGCTAGAGAATGTTAAGAGTTGCAGGGGCGATCGCCCTGCACTGAGAATTGGGGGAGCGATCGCCCTGCACTGATCAACTCGTTTTCAAGATTCATACGCTTCGCCGCGATGGGCGATCGCCACAACAAATACTTGCACGATTTTGTCGTCTACCGAATAAATGATTCTGTAATCACCAATGCGGTAGCGATAGTAGTCGGCATTGACATAAACTTTTTGAGCATCGGGATGGAGAAGAACTTCATACATCGGAGCGCAACGTTCTCCAGGATGTGTAGTGTACTGGAGGAGTTGCTTGATTTTGCTTAACTCTTTCTAACAATCCAGGAATTGTCAACAGTTCTTGGGTTGCAGCTTCGCTTTCAGCATTTGCCAGGTAAGCCGCAAAATCGGCCAGTACCTTTAATCGCTCTGGTGAGAGTTGATTAAGTGATTCATTGAGCTGACGCTGTAGCTCTGCCACAGATATTAAATCTGCTGACGACCTATCATCGATGGGGTAACTGTCGGCAGTGTTCATTGCTTTGTGATTTTTAAGGTTTGGGGTCTATTGTAAGGTAGCTAATTCCTATGAATTATGCGCGATCGCTTCACGATGGGAGTTTGAGGGGCGATCGCCCAACGCTGAGAATTAGAGGGCGATCGTCGCGAGGT
>CASBQJ010000614.1 GCA_949127705.1 Synechococcales cyanobacterium PMM_0085 | reverse complement strand
CATCCTAGTCGGCTGCTTGGGGTGGCGACCCCGCTGACCTCGGTGCGCGCCAGCGACTGGGAAACGCCAGCAGGCGCAGCGCTGCCGTCTTTGCCTGCGGGACAGGTGTGGTATCGCATTCAGGTGGCTCGGATTCACGATGGGCAAGTCTGGCAGCGATCGCCCTTCACGGCTCTGCGCTCATCCCGCAACACCCCCCGCTTTCTATGGTATGCGTTGGGTTTGGCCACCGACCCCGAGGTGCAAATTCTAACCTGGGATCGGCAGGCTCAGTCCCAACGCTTGGCGGTGACCGTGCGAGCTATGCGCCTGCGGGATGGCTCCCTGGCGCTGCTGGCGAGCGGCGACGCCAGGGCACCCGACCGCGATCGCCGCCCTAACCTCAGCTTGACTGGCACCACGTTAGAGTGGCAAACTCCCGACACCAGCACTCTGGCGCAGTTGCAGCAGCAGCAGCCCGCTGCCGCCGCCACCCTGGCCGCCAATCTGCGCCGAGAGCTGCGCCAATCTGGCCGCTGGGATGACCCCGTCGCTGCCGCATCAGAGTCACCAGACTCCATCGCAGGTGCTCCGGTAGGTGCTCTGTCAGGTGCTCCAGTAGGTGATGCTCTACCAGACTCGACCCCAGACCTGCTGGAAGGGTTCAGCGATTGGTCTGTGGCGCGCATTGACCTGACCGGAGACAATCAACCCGACACCATTCTCAACTTAAATGCAGATGCTGCGGTCGCCAGCGATGCACCGTCTGGGGCAGATAGCTCGACGACCGACCGCCTAGAGTCCACCACGCTAATCTTTTCGGCTCAAGGGCAGCTGATCTATAGCGAACTGAGCCAGCAGCAAGGACAGCATATGGTAGCGATCGCCACTCTTAACGGCGAGTCGGTTCCCAGCCTGTTGATCAACCGCTCTAGCGCCTATAGCCTGTATCGCTGGTCAACCACCCGGCAACGGTTTGAGTAGGCACTGGGTTAGCGCTTGCCCCGCCGATAGTCGCATCGATTTCGTTTTCGGTAGCGCCGCCATGGGAGAATGATGTCTTTGCCGGAGACCCTATGCCTGCCGCTTATATTCAAGACGAAGCCGAGTTTGACACCCTGCTCACAGCTGAACCGCTTGTGGTAATAGACTGCACCGCGTCTTGGTGTGGTCCTTGTCGGCTGATTGCGCCTCTCATTGACAAGCTGGCTGAGGACTATGGCGATCGCGCTAAGGTGCTGAAACTAGATATTGACGCCAACAAACCGATTGCCAAGCGCTTTGGCATCCGCAGCATTCCGGCGGTCATGATTTTTAAGCAAGGAGAATTAGCAGAAACGCTAATTGGCGCTAAACCCTATGAAGAATTTACCGCCGCGCTAACCAAATATTTGGGCTAATAATCGCGATCCACCATCTGTAGAGACGCGATTTATCGCGTCTTTCTCCCATACACGGTTAGATCAACGCGATTAGACGCGATGAATCGCGTCTCTACGTCAATATAGGTCGGTTTCAATTTGGTTGACGGGCACAAAGCACTCTTGGGGCAGCAAAATCGGCTTACCCGCAAAAATCAGCTTACCCCGATGGGTAAAGCGATCGAGCGCCACACCGAGCGGTCGCTGCACCTGGTCGGGATGCACTTCGTAGTAGGTGCGGTAAATGTAGCGGGCGGCTTGCAAGAGCGACGGGTCTAGCAGCGCCGAAAAATCTACATGCTCTGGGCGACTGTTGACGCGGGTATCGACACTGGCTCTAGGTGGACTTTGTTGTGAGGTATACACCAATGCGTTACTCCCAATCTTGCTTGATTAATATAGTCCATTCGTATCATGACGGCAAGACCCTATCAAACCGATTATGACAGTAAAAATTTAACGAATGTGCCCCCAGAAATTTTGATCTGGTCTGCGTGGCGCAATGTAGCTCAATCTGGCTCAATGCAGCTCAAGCTGGCTCAGCGATGTGGCACTTGCCGTGTCACTTCCTCCCTATCTATTGCAGAATGTTTAAGGATGGTGAGTGTCAGCCGGGTCAATCGCCTGCGTCGGTATTGCCAATCTTCAACATTCCCAATCTTCAACCTCTAATTCTTATCCCTCATCATGCTGCAAGCCGGAATCGTCGGACTCCCCAACGTGGGCAAATCCACCCTGTTTAATGCGGTGGTCGCCAATGCCAAGGCGCAGGCTGCCAACTTTCCCTTTTGTACCATCGAACCCAATACGGGGATTGTGGCCGTGCCCGATCACCGACTGGGGGCGCTAGCCAAGATTTCTGGATCGGCAGAAATCATTCCGGCGCGGGTAGAGTTTGTGGACATTGCCGGATTGGTCAAAGGGGCTAGCCAGGGGGAGGGTTTGGGTAACCAGTTTTTGGCAAATATTCGTGAAGTAGATGCCATCGTCCATGTGGTGCGCTGTTTTGACAATGACGACATCATCCACGTAGCGGGTTCGGTAGACCCGGCTCGTGATATTGAAATTATTAACCTGGAGCTGGCACTATCTGACCTATCGCAGATGGAAAAACGTGCCGATCGGACTCGCAAGCAGGCCAAAACCAGCAAAGATGCTCAGATTGAACTGGCAGTGCTAGACAAGCTGCTAACGGTGCTAAACGAGGGACAACCGGCGCGCCTAGTCGATCTAACCGAAGAAGAAGAAGCCCTGATCAAACCGCTGGGCTTACTCACCCGCAAGCCCGTCATTTTTGCAGCCAATGTATCGGAAGATGACCTAGCTAGCGGCAATGCCTGGGTAGAGCAAGTACAGGCGATCGCCACTCAAGAGCAGGCTCAAGTCGTGATTGTTTCGGCGCAAGTAGAATCGGAGCTAGTTGAACTACCGGACGCAGACCGGGCTGACTTTCTAGAATCGCTCGGCGTCACAGAAGGCGGCCTCACGTCGCTGATTCGCGCCACCTACGACCTGTTGGGGCTGCGTACCTACTTCACCACCGGGCCTAAAGAAACCCGCGCTTGGACGATTCGATCTGGCATGTTTGCCCCCCAAGCCGCAGGCGTGATCCATACCGACTTTGAGCGGGGCTTTATCCGCGCTGAAACCGTTGCCTTCAAAGACCTCATCACCACAGGTTCAATGACCGCCGCCAAAGAGAAAGGGCTAGTGCGCAGTGAAGGCAAAGAGTATCTGGTGCAAGAAGGCGATGTGATGCTGTTCCGCTTTAATGTGTAGCGCGATCGCTACACATTGGAATACGGCTCTCCTAGTACTACACGGCGGACGTTTGCCTACATTTGAATAAGGGGCTTAAGCCCCTTGTCTGAGGAGCCTGTCATAGTAGTTACACGTCTGCCGCCAAGTACTAGCTGCATATGAAGCTGAAAATTGGCTGAGGAATTACGAATTTTTACGCACAAAATATTCAGTCAAAAATAAGCTCTAGCTCATAGGGATCGTAGGTTGCCCTACTAGATTGTTAATTGTCAGCCAAACACGTTTCACCCCATCAACCTAGCCACTAGCTAAATGCAGGCAGTTGGTAGCCCGGTTTGAAATTGTGTTAATTAACGATCTGAGAACAAAACATGAAATTATCGTCCGCCCCCCGCAACCTTTTTTCAGGCATGATGCTAGCGCTCGTCACAGGACTGAGTATGGCACCGATGGCGATCGCCCTGCCTACCGTTAACTCCTCTACTCCTACACCCCTTGTCCTAGCTCAAGCCTCTCCTTCCGTAACCGCCACCGTCCTCGAAACCGACATCCGCGACGACATGGTGCGGGTTCAGCTAGCAAATGGCTCCATTCGGACCCTATCGATTGCGGCGCAGAACATTGTTAAATTGGGGCTAACACGCGGAGCTGAAGTGACGCTCAACATGAACGGTACCCAAGTTTTGACTATGACCCACAATGCCGTAACTGTTACGCCTCATCCCGAGATGACGGCAGTTGTGGAAGAAATCGATACACGCGATGACATGGTGCGGGTGCGCCTAACCGATGGCTCTTCGCGCACCTTGCTGCTAGCCGGTCAAGATATTTTGAACCTGGGTCTACGGAATGGGTCAGAGGTGATGCTGAACATGGATGGTAACCGTGTGGTGACGATGTCTCGCATGGTTAGCGTCCAACCACTGGCACCCGTCACGGTCACCATTGTGGAACTAGATCCACGCAACGATAAAATTCGGGTTCGCCTACCAAACGGGAGCACTCGCAATGTAGTCATTGCTACACAAGATATTAGCCGCCTGGGTCTAAGCCGGGGATCTCAGGTCATGGTGGCGCTAGATAACGACCAGATCGTTACCATGTTTACGGACACGGCTTCTGTTGGGGTCAGCGAAGTCCAGTAGTGATACCCGTTGCTGCGATCGCACCAGCTTTTTGGTAGATACAAACGGCTATTTGCTATTTCAAGAGCTTATTCTAAATCATCGTAGTTACTTTTGCGAATGGCATCAGGGCTTGTCCCTGATGCCATTCGTGCCTTTAAACTTGGATCTACCTTTCAGATACAGCAACGTATCCGATCTGACCTGATGCCTCCCATATGGCTCCCACTTGTCATAAGCTCATAAAAGCGGCATTGCAGAACGCTGACTATGAACCAAGAGCGAAATAGAGGGAGTACGATTGTCGATGGCTATGCCTATTAGCCCACTCAGCCCTTACCGTAAACAGTTAATTCGCTGGCTTTTGCACGAAGATCGCGGCGACCAGGAAACCAGACACTCTCAACATCCCTGGTGGCAAATTATGTGCCTGACAGGGGTGGATTACTTTTCGACGCTGGGCTACCAGCCTGGGATCGCGGCACTGGCGGCAGGGGCGCTTTCACCCCTAGCGACCCTGATTTTAGTCTTGCTCACCTTGTTTGGGGCGTTGCCGATTTACCGCCGGGTGGCTGCGACTAGCCCCCATGGAGAGGGATCAATCGCCATGCTCGAACACTTGCTGCCCTGGTGGCAAGGCAAGCTGCTGGTGCTTTGCCTACTGGGCTTTGTCGCCACCGATTTTATTATCACCATTACCCTGTCGGCAGCAGATGCTACCGCCCACGTCATTGAAAACCCCTTTGTCCCAGCCTTCCTGCATGACCGACCGATCGGCCTGACTCTGGTGTTGGTCGCCTTACTTGGAGCCGTGTTTCTCAGAGGATTTAAAGAAGCGGTGGGTCTGGCGGTGTTTTTGGTAGCGGTTTACCTGCTGCTCAATTTGGTTGTCATTGGCGTGGGTGGGGCGCACATTCTGGCTCGTCCCAATGTGATTACCGAGTGGCAGACCGCACTGGTGACCAGCCACGGCAATCCGTTGATTATGCTGGGGGTGGCCGTTCTGCTGTTTCCCAAATTGGCGTTGGGGCTG
>CASBQJ010000613.1 GCA_949127705.1 Synechococcales cyanobacterium PMM_0085 | reverse complement strand
GGATTGGAGTTTTGGTGGTTGCACCGCTGCGGTGTTCTATACATCTTTCAGTTACCAGTCTTTCGGTTAGGCTTTGGTAACAGAACCCTTACCCTGTGCTGATCTATGTTTAAGCTTCCGCTCCGCCGATTGGTTCAATTTTGTTTGCTAGCGGCGTTCACCGTTGGCGTCTTGGTGGCCTGCAATCCGCAGGCTTCGACGCCGCCTGAGGCGTCACCTGCCGCCCAAACTTCTAGCCAGCCGCTAATCATTGGCTCTTCGCCGTGGCCTGGGTTTGCCGGATACTATGTGGCGGTGGCTAAAGATTTTTTTAAGACGGCAGGGGTCACAGTCACCGATCAATACTTCCAGATTGCCACCGATGTCAACACCGGGCTGGCGGCCAATCGGCTAGACCTGGCCTGGACGGGTGGCCCCGATGCTGTGGTGATGGCGGCTCAAGACCCGTCGCTGCGGATTATTATGCTGTCTGACTATTCGGATGGTGCCGATGGGATTTTGGCGCGCAATGTCAGCGCTCCGGCAGAGTTGAAGGGCAAAGATGTGGCGTGGGAAAGCCTGCCGCTGCAAGCATTTCTGTTGCGGAAGTATTTGGAGCAAGGGGGCTTAACCGAAAAAGATATCAACCTCAAGGTGATTGCGGCGGGTGAGGCGGCTTCTGCGTTTGCGGCTAAGAAAATTGATGTGGCGGTGACCTATGAGCCGTGGCTCACCAGTGCAGCTAAGCAGGGCGGCGGTCAGATCATTTTCTCGTCGAAAGGGACGAATATCATTCCGGTGGCGCTGGTGGGCAAGGCATCGGTGATTGACTCGCGCAAGGCCGATATTTTGCTGTTTCTGAAGGCGGTTGATCAGGGCGTCAAGTTTGTGCGAGAGCAGCCGCAGGAGGCAAATGCGATCGTGGCTACTAAACTGGGCGTCAAACCTGAGGAGGTTCCGGCGTTGCTGGCGACGGTGCGGATGTTTGATGTGGCGGAGAATAAGTCGATTGTGTTTAACCCCAGCGACCCGCTAAATGTGATGGATAGCCTGAAGTTTGCTGCCAAGACCAGTCAAGAGTTGGGCTTGGTGTCTAGCCCGGTGGATGCCACTACGCTATACGATGCCTCGTTGATTAACGCGTTGTAGGCCAGCAGGGCATGGAGGGCATGGCAGTGCCATGCCCCTACTGGGATGGCGGCGGTATATCTAGTCGTACTAGCGATCGGCTGGCACCCTCTAGTGCGATCGCCCTGCTGCTGAAAACATCACCAAATCCGGGACATGCACCGATCCTTGGGTACTGCCTACGGCAATTTCCGTCTTGATCTAGAAGCTCAGGGCGGCATTAGCGGGCGCGGGCAATGACCGTGCGATGCCGGGGGGTGTTGCAGGTGATGGTGGGGCGCTCAAACCCAGCATCGTAGATGGCTTGGCTGATATCTAGGGCAAAATATTCATCCAAATATGGCTCCGTACTTTTGAGCAATGTCAGAATGTAGGGCGGCATTTTGGCATAAATTTCGGATTGAGGGTTCATGTCCATCACCGCGACATGGCCACCGGGTCGCAAGACTCGCCGTGCTTCTTGCAAAATTTGCACCGCTGCCGACTGGGGCAATTCATGAAAAATCAGAAAGGCTGAGACCAAATCCATGCAGGCGTCGGGTAGCCCGGTCGATTCGGCGGCGGCGTGTAGCCAGATGGGAGCGGGCGATTGGGCGGTTGGAATCAGATGCTGCAAGGTATGTAGGCCAGTTTTTTGGTCAGCCGCATGGCTTGGCGATGACTGGTTTAGCTGGTTTTGGAGGGCTGTGGTGCGATATTGGGCGATCGCCAAAAAGTAGGGCGACAAGTCTAGCCCAGTTAGCTGCGCTTGCGGATAGAGCGACTGCAACGCAAACGTACTCATGCCCACGCTGCATCCCACGTCCAAAATATCCTGTGGTGCCTGGGGCAACTGCGCCTTCAGCCCATCCAAAAAGCTCTGCCGCAGCTTAGCATCACCCGCCGCGCCGCCATCAGCCCAAATTCGAGCATGAACCGCATGAGCCGCCACTTCCACTTCCATGGCAGGTTCCCAGCCCAAATTCCCTTCATCATAGGCATGGAACGAGCGCAGGTAATAGCTGGGGTAGTTGAGGTGAGGATTCTGTAGCTGCTCTAGTGTGGCACTCCACTCGGGCGAAAACTGGGTGGCACTGCCCCGCGATCGCAACGCTGCTACTTCCTGCCACCAATACACCCCAATTGTCTCTGCCCGTTTAATCATCATGCTGCGAGCATTGTGCTTAGCCAGCTTGGCAATCGGTTTAATCGAAAGAATGCCATTGACCAACCGAGAGGTTAGCGATAGATCAGCAGTTTGGGAATTTGCAGCAGCTGTCATGAATCGTTTGATCTAAAAGGAGTTTCTGTAGAATTAGCGTATCGTATTTTGATAGCCGCTAGGGAGTTCAGCCGCAACCGTCAGGATTGACACGCCAAAGGGCACCTAGATGGCGATCGCCCCCACCGCCCCCAGTCCTAGTAGATCTGCTGCAAAATATTTATGTGTATCCTCAACCGCATCAAAATGTAGGCAAAGATCCCCGACTTCTTATAGAAGTCGGGGATCTCTACACCCTAATGAAGTTTATTAATACACCGCTAGATCAGCTTTGTGGTGGATGTTTAGTAGCCTAATAGTCGCCTAACATACAGACACAGCTTGATTTGAGCTAACTCTAGCTGTGTCACAACCCGTGACCTCGACTCGCCATAAAAGTTACAAAAGTCAATAATCTCAACCAGATATGGCGATCTCCACCCAGATTGAGGCCGTATATCGGCGGGCTTTAGCGCTGCGGCAACTAGCGATTGCATCACCCGTCCAGCAAAATTTATTGGAACAAGCTCTTGCAGAGCTGCATGGTGTACTGGAAGAGTTGCAGGCATCGGAAGAGGAAGTACAGCAGCAGCACCAAGAGTTACTTAGCACTCGAAATAGCGTAGAAATAGAACGGCAGCGCTATTTTGACCTATTTGATCAGGCTCCCGACGGGTACTTAGTCACAGATGCTAGAGGGCGAATTCAAGAAGCAAACTTGGCGATCGCGACCAAGCTCAACATATCCCAGCAGTTTTTAATCGGTAAGCCGCTGTTGGTGTTCATTGCCGAAGCCGACCATTCTGCCTTTTATGCAGGGCTTGATCGGTTGCAGCAAACTCAATCTATTCAAAATTGGGAACTGCGGCTGTGTCCCCGTCAAGGCGTTGCCTTTGATGCCGGCATTACGATCAATAGCATTCGTCAGCGAGGCAGCGATCGCCTTCAGTTTCGGTGGCTGCTGCGTGACATTAGTGAAATTAAGCAAATCAAGCTACTTTTAGAACAACTCAACGCCGATCTAAACCGTCAGGTCAAAGAACGAACGCGCCAATTGCAGCAGGCAGATCACTTAGAATCGGGACTAAAACGCATTACCGATCAAGTTCGCGACCACCTAGATGAAAACTACATTTTGCAAGCCGTCGTCCAAGAACTGGTTGTCATTCTAGGTGCGCTCTGCTGTGAAACTGCATCCTATGACTTGGCATTAGAAACCTCTACTGTGCGCTATCAAGCCACAGCATCTGGGGATGACTCCTCCTGTTCTGCATCGCCCAGCGCTCCAGGTCAAACCATTCAGATGGCTGCTTTTGCCGAAGGATATCGTCAACTTCTACAAAATCAGTATTTCCAATACTGCGATATCGCTCCTGGTTCAATGCACGCATATGCCACCATTTTGGCCTGTCCCATTGCCGATGAACGCGGTGTATTAGGAGATATATGTTTATTCAAGCCATCTACAGAGGTATTTAACGCCGCCGCAATTCGGTTTGTGCAACAGGTGGCCAATCAATGTGCGATCGCCATTCGCCAAGCCCGACTCTATCAATCTGCCCAACGACAAGTAAAAGAACTGGAACGATTAAATCGCCTCAAAGATGACTTTTTAAGCACCGTTTCCCATGAATTGCGGACACCCATGTCTAGCATCAGAATGGCGATTCAACTGTTAGGAATTACCCTCAATTCTATTGAGGCCGCACCGCCAGAAGTGATTGCAGCCAATCGCTACCTTCAGATTATGGAGTATGAATGTAAGCGAGAAATAAATCTGATTGATGAGCTATTAGATTTAACGCGGCTAGAAGCTCAAACCGAGCCACTGAAACTAGCTACCATTGCGCCTAGTCTGTGGATTCCCCACATCCTTGAACCGTTCGCATCATTAATCAGCCTTCAGCAACAGCAGCTAAAGGTTGACATTCCGCCTAATCTACCCAGCTTAGAAACAGATTGTATGTATCTACAGCGCATTCTGACAGAGTTGATGAACAATGCCTATAAGTACACCGATGCCGGGGAAGCGATCGCCGTATCGGCAGTGGCGACCCTAGATGGGCTGCGCTTAAGCATCAGCAATTCTGGGATAGAAATTCCGGCTGAAGAATTAGATCGAATCTTCGATAACTTCTATCGCATCCCCTCCAATGATCCTTGGAAGCATGGCGGCACGGGGCTAGGGCTAGCGTTAGTCAAAAAGCGAGTAGCTTTGGCAGTGCGCCCGAGGTGCCACGGAATCGTTAGCGTAAACGTCACCCAGTTGTTGGCGCTGTTGACTTCAATGGTG
>CASBQJ010000612.1 GCA_949127705.1 Synechococcales cyanobacterium PMM_0085 | reverse complement strand
TGCCATGCCCTCCCAGGATATGTCGCCGTCACTGATCACTGATTACTGATCAACAAAACCTGTCCGTTCCCGCTACTGCGATCGCCATTGCAGTTGCCTCACCCAATAACCATGAATCGAAAAGACTTGCAGACTGTAGTAATCGCCAGTCCTGAGAGTTACTAAAGCTTTGTGGCAACGCTCTTCTTTACATTAGAATCACCCTTCTAGCGATCGGTTACCTGGCACCACAGATCCCCGGCTTTTTGAAAAAGCCGGGGATCTGCCTGATGAAAGCTGTACTGAGTTGAGCAGGAGTGGCACTAACATCCACTCGATCGCAACTGACTACTGGAGGAGTGGCAGCAAGTTCAAGGCGAGTGGCACTAACATCCACTCGATCGCAACTAACAATCACTCCTCCATTCATAATAAAAAACTAAGCGATCGCAAATAAAACATCAGCTGCACTTACTGCTGCTGCAAAATTTTAACATTGGCACTAACTCACTCAAGCCGATCAGGGGTAGCGATCGCATCAGACTTAATCTGATCTTCATACCAGCCAGGGCAAACCTAAAGCAATTGCCCTGATCTAGGGAAAACTAACCACACACATCCCTAAAAGCTGGCGATCGCGTCCCTAAATTCCTTAAATCCCCTCAGGGAAACCGGGCATCTCAGCCGATAGATTATAAACATCTAAATCATTCAGAAGGAGTGCATCATGGCACGACGTAAAAAAGTTTCTCGCGTTCTCGAAAAAGCTCAACAGCGGGAAGCCAGTCTGCGATCGATTAGTCCTCAGCTCGATCTCGGCAACGGGCTTACCCTAACCACCTACTCCATCCGCCTGCAACACCTGCAATCTCAAGTTTCAACCTACAACACGACCCTTTCCCTACTCGACAAATGTTCGGACGACGTTGCTATGGCTGAACGAGAAGTGCGTGACCTAGCTGAACAAATGTTGATGGGCGTTGGCATCAAATATGGGAAAAGTAGCCAAGAATATGGCATGGCTGGTGGCGTCCCTAAAAACAAACGTCGTCGCGCCATCAGCCAGCAATCGGCGGCGGCTACGACTGGCATGACTGGTACAACTGGTCTTCAAGCAGCAATGCCCAGCGCCACGCCAGATCACACCGCTCATCTCACCAACGGCAAAGCCCTAGTCTCCTAGTTTAATCTGTTGCCTCATCTAACCTCAGTTCGGAATTAGCTAATCTTTTTAGCCCGAACTGAGGTTATTTGATCGGCTTGATTCACCGTTCCCAACGTCTGAAGCAGTCCCTGCTTGGTTGAGGCGATCGCCTCAACACAACTGAAGCAATCTCTAGGTTGAGTCGGGATTAATCAAATGCGTTGCCGCTGCCGTGTGATCCAAATCATATTCCAAATCCCGTTAGGCTACTACGATTGTAGATTATTCTACTGCACAACCTCTTTGCAGGGACTGGGGCTAGTCAAAGCCTTACGCCCGCTTGCATCTGCCTCAATTCATTCTCTCTACCAGAAATCAAACTGCTGGCCAACTACAGCACGGAGATCGAGCAACATATGGAACAGCGAACGGCCAAAATTGCAGCACCTTCATGCGTCAGCGAACAGCGCTACGCCACCTTGGTTAAACTGTCTCCTGTGGGAATGTTTCAAACTGACGCGGCAGGGCATTGCCTCTATGTTAATGAGCGCTGGTGCCAGATTGCCGGACTGAGGCTAGAAGAGGCGGCAGGGGCTGGCTGGATCAATGCCATTCATCCCGACGATCGCGGCTTTGTATCCACTGAATGGTATGCAGCGGCTCAGACAAACCGCCCATTTCGCTTAGGATACCGGTTCCAAAATGCGGCAGGGCAAATTACCTGGGTGATGGGTCAAGCCGTAGCAGAGCACGGAGTGACGGGCGAAATTGTCAGCTATGTGGGCACTATTACAGATATCAGCGAGCAGCAAGCGGTACTGTCTGCTCGTCAAGCCGCAGAGCAGGGTCTCAAAATCCAGCGAGATTTTAACCAACTGATTGCCGAAATCACCAGTCGGTTTGTGGATCTCAGCCCAAGTGAACTAGATGCCGAAATTGGACGCACCCTCCAGCTGATTGGCGAAATCACCCAGGTTGACACCAGTTATGTGTTTGTCTTTGACGAAGAGCACGATACTGTGCGGATGACCCATGAATGGTGCAAACCTGGCTACCCTCGTCAAATTGCTCTGGCGCAGGCTATTCCCCAGCCCGCATGTCCCTGGAGTCACGCACTGCTCAAGCAACGAGAAATTATTTACGTTCCTTGTGTAGCGGATCTACCCCCAGAATCAGCGATTGATCAAGCCACCTGGCAGCAGTTCAACCTGACCGCTTCATTAATGTTGCCGCTTATTCAAAAATCAGTTGTCACCGGATTGATCGGCTTTGCGTCCTCTAGCCATGCCATGACCTGGGAGGAAGAGACCATCCGTCTGCTGCGCGTGATGGCACAAACGATCGCCAATGCTCAACAGCGTACCCATGCTGAGCAGCAGCTCTATGAGAACGAAGAGCGCCTTCGCCTAGCCTTAACCGCCGCCAATCAAGGGCTTTATGACATCAATCTGCAAACTGGCAAGGCGATCGTTAGTCCTCAATATGCCACCATGCTGGGCTACGACTCAGACACCTTTGAGGAAAATAATGCCAAATGGATTGAGCGGCTGCATCCCGATGATCGTGAACCCGTTGCCCAAACCTATCGAGACTATGTATCGGGTCTCCTCCCCGAATACAAGGTGGAATTTCGCCAACGCACCCAAACTGGAGAGTGGAAGTGGGTTCTCTCGATCGGCAAAATCGTAGCTTGGGATGAAGACGGTAATCCTTTGCGAATGCTAGGCACCCATACCGATATTAGCGATCGCAAACAGCTTGAGATCACTCTCAACCAGCTAAACCAGGAATTGCAGGTAAGTGAACGCAAGTTTCGGGCAATATTTAATAATATTTTTCAATTTGTGGGTCTATTAACCCTGGATGGCATGCTGCTAGAAGCAAACCAGACCGCGCTAGACTTTGGTGGCTTGAAACTGGAAGATTTGCTCAACCGCCCTTTTTGGGAATGTCGCTGGTGGACTATTTCGGCAGCAACTCAAACCCAACTACAACAGGCGATCGCCCGTGCCGCTCAAGGTGAATTTTTGCGCTACGAAGTTGATGTTTTAGGCGCAGGCGATCGCGTTGCCACCCTTGATTTTTCCTTGCGCCCTCTAAGAGATGAATCAGGAACCGTAGTCCTGTTGATTCCAGAAGGGCGAGACATTACCGAAGTGAAGCGGAATGAAGTCGTTCGCAAGCAGGCAGAAAAACTGCGCTTAGAGCTAACCTTGCTGGAAACTATTCTCAATAATATTCTGGCAGGATATTGGGATTGGAATCTGCAAAATAACCAGGAATATTTAAGCCCCGGCTTCAAGCGTATGTTTGGTTACGACGATCATGAGTTGCCCAACTCACCCGAAAGCTGGCAACACCTGATCTTTGCTGACGATCTGCCTGGAGTGCTGGACTGTTTTGATCGCCATATCCAGAGCCATGGTGAGGTGCCCTTTTATAACGAAGTTCGCTATCGTCATAAGGACGGTTCTACCGTTTGGGTGATTTGTTCAGGACGGGTGATTGAATGGGATGCAGCAAACAAGCCTCTGCGGCTAATTGGTTGCCATATCGACATTACTCAGCGCAAACAAGCCGAAGAGCAGCTGCAGAAAAGTGATACCCATCTGAAAACAGCTCAGCGGATTAGTAAATTGGGCAGTTGGGAATTTGTCCTGAAAACGGGTCAAGTAACCTGGTCAGAGGAAACATTTCGGATTTTTGATCGCAATCCCGCCGCCGAACCGCCGAGCTTCGAGCAACTCCAGCAATTGCTTCATCCGGAGGATCGTGACCATCATCGGCAAGTGGTGCAAACAGGAATTGATACGGCCGCTTCGTATGATGTTGAATGCCGATTCTATCGCTCCGATGGCACATTAGGCCATATGCAGGCGCGAGGAGAACCGCTTATTAACGCAGCAGGGCAAGTGATTCAACTCGTTGGCACGGTGCTCGATATTACCGATCGCAAGCAAGCCGAAGAAGAACTGCGCAACCTCTCCGATCGCCTCACCCTGGCATTAAAGTCTGGGGCGATCGCGACCTGGGATTGGCATATTCCAGACAATACCTTGATCTGGGATGAGCGAATGTTTGAATTGTTTGGCATTACGCCTGATCAGTTCACAAACAGCTACGATGACTGGGCAAACCGCTTACATCCCGATGATCGCGCCAGTGCTATAGCGGCAAATCACCTCGCCCTTCAAGGCAAAAAAGACTATGACCACGAGTTTCGGGTGGTACATCCCGATGGCACGATCCGCTTCATCAAAGCCTACGCGCTAGTGCAGTACAGTGAGCAGGGTGAGCCTCAGTCTATGATTGGCATTAACTTTGATATTACTGAGCGCAAGCAAGCCGAACTCAAACTCCTGCAAACCACCGCTCAATTAGAGGCATCTAATCGAGAGCTAGAAGCCTTTGCCTATTCTGTGTCTCACGATCTGCGATCGCCATTACGGGCAATCGACGGCTTCAGCAAAGCCTTACTCGAAGACTATGGCGACCAATTTGATGCAGAGGGTCAAGACTACTTCAACCGCATCCGTCACAATGTCAAGCGGATGGGGATGTTGATTGATGATCTGCTGCGCCTTTCCCGCGTGTCCCGCTCTGAAATGCAGTATAGTGCCGTCAACCTCAGTGCGCTAGTGCAAGAGCAGGTGCATGAATTGCACACATCAGACCCAGATCGACAGGTTACAGTGATGGTTGCACCAGCCGTGACTGTTTTAGCCGACCTTACTCTAATGCGGATTGTAGTTAGCAACCTGTTGCAGAATGCCTGGAAATTTACCAGTCAGCGTCCCCACGCTGCCATTGAGTTTGGAGTGATGCAGCTAGACGGACAACCCACCTATTTTGTGCGCGATGATGGAGCAGGCTTTGACATGGCCTACGCCAATTTACTGTTTGGTGTCTTCCAACGCTTACATAACACCACTGAATTTCCAGGGACGGGTATTGGGTTAGCAACCATCCAGCGGGTGATTCACCGTCATGGTGGACAGGTTTGGGCGCAAGGAGCTGTAGGGCAAGGCGCAACGATCTATTTTACGGTGCCCAATGCATCAATCAAGCCAGGGACATAACCCATGACCGCTCTGCGTGCCATCTTGCTAGTCGAAGATAACCCCGATGATGAACGGTTGACCCTGCGGGCGCTGCGACGCGGTAACATTGCCAATCAAATTTTGATCGCCCGCAATGGGGAAGAGGCATTAAACATCGTGTTTAACACCAATCCGCTACCGAGCGTTGTGCTCCTAGATTTAAAACTACCCAAAGTTGATGGGCTGGAAGTCTTGCGCCAAATTCGTACCCACGAAACCACCTGTTTATTGCCTGTAGTGGTATTGACGTCCTCTAGTGAAGAGCGTGACATCATTGAAAGCTATAGCCTGGGAGCCAATAGCTATGTATGCAAACCCGTCGATGTAGATCAGTTTACCGAGGCCGTCCGCCAGCTAGGATTATACTGGGCATTGATTAATCAACCCGTGCCGGAAGGACTGTAATCCATGAGTGAACTCCTGCATGTCCTCATCGTTGAAGATTTAGAAGATGACGCCCTGTTGGTGCTGCGAGCACTGCGACGCGATGGGTTCAACGTCGTTTGGGAGCGGGTAGAAACAGCAGACGCCCTCCGCGCTGCGTTGACCCACGGTTGCTGGGATCTGCTGATTTCAGATTATTGCCTACCCAGTTTCAATGCAGCTACGGCTCTACAAATCCTGAAGCAAAGCCAGCTCGATATTCCGTTCATTGTTGTGTCGGGCACCATTGGTGAAACGGTGGCAGTAGAGCTGATGAAAGCGGGTGCCAGTGATTATCTGATGAAGGGTAACTTAACTCGATTGCCAGAAGCCGTGCGGCGAGAAGTGCGGGAAGCCCAAATGCGTGCAGAACGGCAGCAAGCGGCAATCGAGCTAGACCAGACCAAAGAACGGTTGCGACTTGCCATTGAAGGGTCAGGGATTGGGTTGTGGGATTGGTCGGTGCAGACGGGGGCTGTGACGTTGAATGACCGTTGGGCAGAGATGATTGGCTACACGCTGCAAGAGCTGGAACCCACCAGCGTTGAAACCTGGCAGCACCACACCCATCCAGACGATTTGCAACAGGCAACCCTGCTCTTAGACCAGCACTTCCGGCAAGAAATCCTCAGCTATGCCTGTGAACTGCGAATGCGCCATAAAATGGGCAGATGGGTTTGGGTGTTAGCGCGAGGTAAGGTCGTAGAGCGGGATGCTAGTGGTCGGCCCCTACGGATGATTGGAACCCATCTCGATATTACCGATCGCAAGCTCAATGAAGCCACCCTGCAACAGCTCAATCAAGAACTGGAAGAGCGGGTAGAGCGCCGCACCGCCGCCTTGCAGCAGAGTGAGGCTCGGCTGCGGGAGGCTCAGCAGGTGGCTCGTCTGGGCAGTTGGGAATTCGATGTCCAGTCTCGTAAACTGACCTGGTCTGCTGAAATCTTCAACATCTTTGGACTCAGCCCTGAGCAGCCAGAACCCACCTATGAACAGCTGCTTCAGAATTATTTGTCACCCGACGAGCAAGAGCGCTATGCCCAACTGGTTGATCGAGCCATTGGGCAGGGATCACCCTATGCAACCGACCTTAAAATTATTCGAGGCGATGGCTCCCCAGGCTATATTTTTGTCAAAGCAGAACTTAGCTATAACAACATTGAACCCGTGCATCGGCTATTTGGGATTGCGATGGATATTAGCGATCGCAAACAAATAGAGACGCAGCTCCAACAAACCAACGAAGAACTAGCTCGCGCTACCCGGCTCAAAGATGAGTTTTTGGCCAACATGAGCCACGAACTGCGCACGCCGCTCACCGCAATTTTGGGCATGTCGGAAATCTTGAAGGAAAAAGTCTTTGGGGAACTCAACCCCAAACAGCATCAGTATATTGAGATCATTTCGGATAGCGGCAAGCATTTAATTAAGCTGATCAACGATATTTTAGACGTCTCAAAAATTTCAGCTGGCAAGCTAGATCTAGACCTTGCCGCCGTTTCACTCAGCGAGCTGTGTGACTCTAGTCTTGTATTCGTCAAACAAGAGGCTCACAAAAAACAGATTCAACTCACCACCCTCTTGCCTCCCTTCTTGTCTCCAAGCTCAGGAATAGTTGAACTAGACGAACGCCGGATGCGGCAGGTGCTCATCAATTTGCTCAACAATGCCGTTAAATTTACGCCAGTCGGCGGTCAAGTTACCCTAGACGTGAAACTTCAACCCGCTACCCAAGCGGCTCACGCCGATCTAGAGATGCTAGATTTTGACACCTGGATTGTGTTTTCGGTGATCGATACTGGCATTGGCATTTCCCCTGAGGATCACGCAAAACTGTTTCAACCCTTTGTGCAAATTGACAGCAGCCTCAATCGGCATTACGAAGGCACCGGGCTAGGGCTAACGTTAGTTAAGCAATTGGTTGAACTCCACGGCGGCTCCGTTAGCCTCACTAGCCAGTTGGGGCAGGGCAGCTGTTTTACGATCCGTTTACCCTGTCGTTATCCCTTTAAGGCAATTGGGTTAGAGCATAGATTAATGCCTATTTCACCCGTGTCTCTCGCGTTATCTGAAGGCTCAACGGCAACGGCGATCGCACTACCGATTACCACAGACGAAACGAGCGCTGCGGGCACTGCGCCGACCAGCCAACGCCCCCTGATTTTGATTGCAGAAGATAATCAAGCCAACATTGATACTCTCTTTAGCTATCTGGAAATGCATGGCTATCAGCTATTGATTGCCAGAGATGGCCAAGAAGCCATTGCTCTCACCCAAACCCATAGCCCTGACTTAATTTTGATGGATATTCAAATGCCGGGAGTGGATGGGTTGGCCGCGATTCAAACCATTCGCCAAGATCTAAACCTGGGTCAAATTCCGATCATTGCCCTGACTGCCCTAGCGATGGAGGGCGATCGCGAGCGCTGTTTGGCCGTTGGGGCAAATGACTATCTGGCTAAGCCGATTAAACTCAAGCATCTAACGATGACCATTCGACAATTGCTGTGTGCTAAAGAGAATAAGTTTTGAGTTTTGAGTTAACCGCTTAATTCAAAACTCAAAACTCATTCCGTCCCAGGGATGCTGGCAAAAACCCAGACTGGTAGTACAATTGGTCTAGTAGCCTGCCAGGTAGCCGCCATGCCATCGAAACTATTGATTGTTGAAAGCCCTGGGAAAATCAAGAAGCTCAGTCAAATTCTCGGGTCTGACTGGTTGGTGAAGGCTAGTGTCGGGCATATTCGAGAGCTGGCTAGCGATGGGGAAGACTCGCTGGGCTTTGATCTCGATGGTAACTCGGTGCGCTGTCGCTTTGTGGCGCGGGGGTCGCGGGGAGCCGACGTGATTCAGGGGCTAAAGGCGGCGGTGAAGCAGGTAAAAACGGTGGTGCTAGCCACAGACCCCGACCGCGAAGGCGAAACGATCGCTTGGCATCTTCAGCAAGCCCTGAACCTGAAAAGTCCTCAGCGTGTGGTCTACACCGAAATTACTCCCAACGCGGTGAGGGCTGCGATCGCCCATCCCCGTGCCCTCGATCTCAACCTGGTACACTCTGGGCTATGCCGCACCGTGCTAGACAAACTGGTGGGCTATCGGGGTTCACCGCTGCTGTGGCAGTTGCAGAATGGAGCCAAAAGCATGGGGCGGGTGCAGAGTGCGGCCCTGCATATCATTTGTCAGCGCGAGCGGCAGATTCAAGTATTTGTGCCGCAAGAGTATTGGAGCGTATTTGTCGATTATGCAGAAGGGTTTCGCGCCTACTACAAGGGCAGCAGCACCGATGCCAGCGCCGAAGACGTGACCCCCGACGATGCGACTGAACCCAGCACGGGTCAAACTCCAACCCAAGAATCTGAGCGCGTCACCTCTCAAGCCGCCGCCGACCATCTAGTTGAGCTGGCGCAGCAGCAGCCCCACGCCATCACCCAGATCGACGGCAAAACCACCAGCCGGACGCCACCGCCACCCTTCATTACCTCCACCCTGCAACAAGCCGCTGGTTCCCGCCTGCGCCTCAGTCCCGAAAAAACGATGCAGGTGGCGCAGTCGCTCTACGAAGCCGGCTTGATTACCTACATGCGAACCGACAGCACGGCGCTCAGCCCCGAGTTCTGCGCCCAGGCGCGGCAATGGCTAGAGGCACATGATCCCAGCAATGTGCCCAAAAAAGTTGCCCAGCATCGCAAGTCCAAAGCCGCCCAAGAAGCCCACGAAGCGATTCGCCCCACCGATGTCTACCGTCCCTCCAAAGAGCTGCGGGTGGAACTGGCTGCCGATGCCTTCTCGCTGTACGTGATGATTTGGAAACGGGCGATCGCGTCTCAGTGCCAGTCGGCTCGCGTGCGGCAAACCAAAATTCTCACCCAATCGGGTGCCACCTATTGGCAGGCCAAAGGCCAAGTTCTAGAATTTCACGGCTACACCAAATATTGGCACAACCTCACCGCCGATGTAGAACTCCCTAACCTCACGCCGGGGCAAGCCCTCACCCTCCAGCAAGCCGCCCACGAGCAAAAACAAACCCAGCCGCCCTCGCGCTACAGCGAACCCAAACTAGTGCAGACCATGGAGCGCAAAGGCATCGGTCGCCCCAGCACCTATGCCCCCACGATTCATACCCTCAAGCAGCGGCTCTATGTAGACATCCTCAAAGGGCATTTGCAGCCGACACCGCTGGGTTTGGACGTCGATAGCTTTTTGCAAGATGCCCTGCCCGACTTGCTAGAAGCCGAATTCACCGCCCAGATGGAACAAGCTCTCGACCAAATTGCCACCGGGCATCAAGACTGGCAGCACTACCTCACTACCTGGAATCAAGCCTATTTTGCGCCCGCGTTGGTCAAAGCTAAACAGGTGATCCCCAGCCACCTCACCACCAACCCCGCCCCCCGTCGCGGCAAACCTACCGAGCTATCTAAAACGCCTTGCCCGCAGTGCAATAGCGGATTAGCCAAAATTCCGAGCAGCAAAGTCAAAAAGAAATATTTCCTGAAGTGCGTCAGCGGCTGCGCAGATGTAGTGCTGTTTTGGTCAGACTATAGCCGCAAGTGGGAACCGCCCCACAGCAAGCCTACCGATGACAAGTCGCCCCCGTCTCCACCCACGATCACCGCACATCCCTGCCCAGTGTGCAAAAAAAACTTAGAGGAATATGCCTACGAGAAAGACGGGCAGGCCAAAAAATTGCTGCGGTGTTCGGACGTGAAAGCACGAGGCGATCGCAAACATCAAGACGTGGTCTATTTCCACACCGCCAACGGCTGGTGGAGTCCCAAGTTAGGCAATCTAGCAGAAAAAGAACCTGTATCTCCCACGTAGGGATGAAGCATTTGCATCAGGATTGCGCCGGGGTGGCCAGGGTATTGGGGCAAATGCTTCATCTCTACAACCTCTTGTGGGTCACCGATGTGGTTAATCGACCCATAGATGTTTGACCAAAATTGCCATCACTTCACCCGATCGCCCCGTGGGAATGGGTTTGCTCCAGTCGTTGGGTTCGGCGTAGCCCATTTTGTGGAAG
>CASBQJ010000611.1 GCA_949127705.1 Synechococcales cyanobacterium PMM_0085 | reverse complement strand
TATCACTATCCTGGCGGTACATCCCGACTGTCAGGGGCAAGGGCTGGGATATCTCATGGTGACAGCGTTGATGCAGGCGGCATGGCAGCGTGAAATGGAGTGGGTGACGCTAGAAGTACGGGTATCAAATCAAGCCGCGATCGCTCTTTATCGGCAATTCGATTTTACAGACGTGGGCAATCGTAAGCGTTATTACCAGAATCCAGACGAAGATGCGCTAATTCTCTGGCGAAAAGGATTAAGGCGGTCGGAGTTTTCTGGGCGGTTGCATACATGGTGGAGTCAGGCGGGCGATCGCCTACATCGGGCGGGATGGCAAGCCTTGAGCCCCCCTGCACGGACAGATGATCTTGCTTTCCCTCTTGACATAAGGATCGTTTCCTAGCACTATGCTTCCTCGGGGCGAATTCCCTTCATCAGGGTGAATCCCTGGATTGCAGTACATAGTGCTCCTGCCCTGCCCATTCACGGACGGGATCACGCTACATCTCTAAGCTTTCTGTTAATGCTGGCTGTTCGATTTGCGACCGCCCGGTGGAATCTCTTACCCTATGTTAGAATCAGCATAACGGCACGCAGCGGGTATACACACTGCCATGTTTGAACGCTTCACAGAGAAAGCCATTAAGGTGATCATGCTTGCCCAGGAAGAAGCTCGTCGCCTGGGTCACAACTTTGTAGGGACAGAACAGATCCTCTTGGGTCTGATTGGAGAAGGGACCGGCGTCGCCGCCAAAGTGCTGAAATCCATGGGTGTCAACCTCAAAGACGCTCGGATTGAAGTAGAGAAGATTATTGGCCGGGGATCAGGATTCGTTGCAGTCGAGATTCCCTTCACCCCCCGGGCGAAGCGAGTTCTTGAACTGTCGCTCGAAGAAGCCCGCCAACTGGGTCACAATTACATCGGTACGGAACATCTCTTATTAGGGTTGATTCGTGAAGGTGAAGGGGTGGCCGCTCGGGTTCTAGAGAATCTGGGCGTTGATCTTTCTAAGGTGCGCACCCAGGTGATTCGGATGCTGGGTGAAACCGCCGAGGTTTCTACAGGTGGCAGTCAAGGTCGTACCAAGACGCCAACTCTAGACGAATTTGGTTCCAATTTGACGCAAATGGCTGCTGAAGGCAAGCTCGACCCCGTGGTCGGCCGTCAAAAGGAAATTGAGCGAGTGATCCAAATCCTCGGTCGTCGTACCAAAAACAACCCGGTGTTGATTGGTGAGCCTGGTGTTGGTAAAACGGCGATCGCCGAAGGGCTAGCCCAACGCATTTCCAACAACGATATCCCCGACATCTTGGAAGACAAGCGTGTAGTTACGCTTGACATTGGTCTGCTGGTTGCAGGCACCAAGTACCGGGGTGAATTTGAAGAGCGCTTAAAGAAAATTATGGATGAAATCCGGCAAGCCGGAAATGTCATCCTGGTGATTGACGAAGTGCATACGCTAATTGGTGCGGGTGCGGCAGAAGGCGCAATCGATGCAGCCAACATCCTCAAGCCTGCTCTGGCACGGGGTGAGCTACAGTGCATCGGTGCTACAACGTTAGACGAATATCGCAAGCACATTGAACGCGATGCCGCCCTAGAGCGTCGTTTTCAACCCGTTATGGTGGGTGAACCCACTGTTGACGAGACGATTGAGATTTTGCGCGGGCTGCGCGAACGCTACGAGCAGCATCACAAACTCAAAATCTCAGATGCTGCTTTAGAGGCAGCTGCAAAGCTGTCCGATCGCTACATCGCCGATCGCTTTTTGCCAGATAAGGCCATCGACCTAGTTGATGAAGCGGGTTCTAGAGTTCGACTCATCAATTCTCAGCTGCCCCCAGCAGCAAAAGAATTAGACAAAGAGCTGCGGCGGGTACTGAAGGACAAAGATGACGCCGTACGGTCTCAGCAGTTTGATAAAGCTGGTGAACTGCGCGATCGCGAAATGGAAATTAAGGCCGAGATTCGGACGATTGCCCAAACCAAGAAAAATGAAGCTGCTGATGGCGAAGATATTTCTCCAATTGTGGATGAAGAAGACATCGCCCACATTGTGGCTTCATGGACAGGCGTTCCCGTTAACAAGCTGACGGAGTCTGAATCCGAGAAGCTGCTGCACATGGAAGACACCCTGCACAATCGTTTGATTGGTCAAGATGAAGCCGTAAAAGCAGTATCGCGCGCTATTCGTCGGGCTCGTGTGGGTCTCAAAAACCCCAACCGACCCATTGCCAGCTTCATTTTTTCTGGCCCAACTGGGGTTGGTAAAACTGAGCTGACTAAATCCCTAGCCGCCTACTTCTTCGGTTCAGAAGACGCCATGGTTCGGCTAGATATGTCGGAATACATGGAACGGCACACCGTTTCTAAGCTAATTGGCTCGCCTCCGGGCTATGTCGGCTACAACGAGGGCGGTCAGTTGACTGAGGCAGTTCGCCGTCGCCCCTATACGGTGGTTCTCTTCGACGAAATCGAAAAAGCCCACCCCGATGTCTTCAACATGCTGTTGCAGATTTTGGAAGATGGTCGTTTGACGGATGCCAAAGGCCGCACGGTGGACTTTAAGAACACCTTGCTGATCATGACCTCCAACATTGGTTCTAAGGTCATTGAGAAAGGCGGCGGCGGTTTGGGCTTCGACTTTTCTTCCGAGAGCCAAGCGGAGTCTCAATACAACCGCATCCGCTCTTTGGTAAACGAAGAGCTGAAGCAGTACTTCCGCCCAGAGTTCCTCAACCGTTTAGACGAAATCATCGTCTTCCGTCAGCTCACCAAGGATGAAGTGAAGCTAATCGGCGACATTTTGCTCCGGGAAGTGTCTGGCCGCCTCTTAGATCAGGGCATTACGCTTGAAGTCACAGAGCGGTTCAAGGATCGCTTGGTTGAAGAAGGCTACAACCCGAGCTACGGTGCTCGTCCCCTACGTCGGGCAATTATGCGCCTGCTAGAGGATTCTCTGGCTGAGGAAATTCTTTCCGGCCGCGTCAAGGATGGTGATGTCGCTGTGATTGATGTTGGTGAAGATGGTCAGGTGAAGGTTTCTTCTGGTGAGAAACGCGAACTGTTGCCTCAAGCCGTCGAGTAGGCGATCGCCAATTGAGTCCTCTTAATTGAGGGTTCTTCAATTGAGTCCATTGGTAGGGGCGCTTCGCGAAGCGCCCCTACTTTTTGTATGGAGTAAGAGCAGTGTCCCTGCCGTTTTGGCAGCTATTAGGGGATTGCGTATTACGGTCTGTGAATTAGTTCTCACAGGCTACAGCTAGGGAGCAATGGGGGCGTTAGAATGGCTGGATAGCAAGCATTTCAAGCTGTTCAATCAAGCTTTTTCTTCATAACTTGCAAGGAGCTAATCCCTGGACATGGTGCAAGAACTAACCCATCCCCTTTCAGCAGAGACTCGTTCCGAGCTTGAAGCGTTTTGGATGCCTTTTACCGCTAATCGGCAGTTCAAGACCAAACCTCGTCTGATGGTATCGGCCAAAGACATGCACTTTACCACCGAAGATGGGCGGCAGGTTTTAGATGGTACGGCTGGTCTGTGGTGTGTAAATGCTGGCCATTGCCGTCCCAAAATTATTGAAGCGGTGACCAAGCAAGTTGCCACTCTGGATTTTGCCCCTACCTTTCAGATGGGGCATCCGGGGCCATTTCAGCTAGCGGAACGATTGGCCGATATGCTTCCGGGCGACCTCGACCATGTGTTTTTTACTAACTCAGGCTCCGAAGCCGTCGAGTCAGCGCTGAAGATTGCGATCGCCTATCACCGAGTCTGCGGTCAGGGGACACGGCAGCGGCTGATTGGTCGAGAACGCGGTTACCATGGCGTCAACTTTGGCGGAATTTCTGTGGGTGGCATTTCTCCCGTCCGCAAATTTTTTGGCGGTTTGCTCAACGGTGTAGATCATTTGCCCCATACCCACGACCTAGAACATAATGCCTTCAGTAAAGGGCAGCCCACCTGGGGATCCCATCTAGCCGATGATTTAGAACAGATTGTTGCCCTGCACGACGCCTCCAATATTGCTGCCGTGATTGTCGAACCCGTAGCTGGCTCGACCGGGGTGCTGCTTCCCCCAGCTGGTTATCTGCAACGGCTGCGAGAAATTTGCGACAAGTATGGCATCTTACTGATTTTTGACGAAGTGATTACTGGATTTGGCCGCCTGGGCAGTTCCTTCGCAGCCGAACATTTTGGCGTGATCCCCGACATTATTACCGTTGCTAAAGGGATTACGAACGGTACTATCCCCATGGGTGCCGTTTTCGTCCGTAAGCAGATCTACGATGCCTTTATGCATGGCCCCGACAATGCGATCGAGCTGTTTCATGGGTATACCTATTCGGGACACCCGGTTGCCTGTGCAGCGGCTATGGCCACGTTAGACATCTATGAAGAAGAAGGGCTGTTCCACCGAGCCAATGATCTAGCCAGCTATTGGCAAGAGGCCGTTCATTCTCTGCGAGGGCTGCCCCATGTGATTGACACCCGGAATTTAGGTATCATCGCTGGCATTGAGTTAGAACCTATCCCCGGCCAACCTTCAGCCCGCGCCTTTGATTGCTTCGTGCGCGCTTATGAGCAGGGTCTCCTGATTCGCACGACGGGTGACATTATTGCCCTATCGCCACCTCTGATTTTAGAGAAACACCACATCGACCAAATGTTCTCCATGCTGGCAGATATCCTACGCGAAACAGCGTAGCTACCATCTATTGCGCAGGAGGAATCCCGTGAAGGCTACTCTGATGAGGGTGCCTGGAAAACTTGAGGTGCTTCACTTTGGGGATGGGTCTATGCCCAGTTTGCCGCTTTCAATCTACTTTCATTAAAATAATTTTGCCCTAAAGCCGGTTTTGAAAGTTGCGGTCTCCCTGGTATCCCGACGCTGCGGCCAGCTGGTCTAGCGTTTGAGTGCCTGAGTAGAACTTCCCGTTAACTTCCCAAGTTGGATATCCGGTGATGCCTTCTGTGGTCTTACACAAATCAGCTTGGGAATTTGCCCCGTCTGGCGCACATTCCACATAGGTAAATTGGGACACCGCTTGTTGTCCAAATAGCTGCTTTTGGTCGTGGCAGTGAGGACACCAGTATGCTCCAAACATCCGAGCGCCAATGCTTGTCAGGTGCTGGGCTAGACCGATTTCAGCGGCTCCAGATGTAGTGGTAATGGGTGGCCCAGCAGCTCCAGATGTTTCAGCTGTTGTTTGTCCTGTGCCATTTACATTGGCGTACACGCCCAGCGTGCCAACCAGCACCACCATGCCCACTAAAATGCCAGTGAAAACCAATTGCCCAACATCCTCCCAATCTCTTCCCAATAAAGTCAAGGCAAACATCGCCGTTGCAAACAGGGCAGAGGCAACGCAGTAAATACAGATGCCTTTTATGCCATAGGGAACCACGAAGTTCGTGGTCATGATGTACATTAAATAACCGCTGAAAACCATCATGGCCGTTGCGCCAGCGAACAGCAGCAGCCATGTCCAGTTTTCGACGTTGGTGCGCAGTTGTTTGTTGTCTTCGGGGTTAATGGCCAAAGGCGCAAGCGCAAAAACGGCCATCGCGATGTAGGCAATTAGCCCGAAAAGGGCTAGAGGTAGTCCAAATAATTCTGCATAGGGGCTGGAGAGTACCTGTTCACAGCCGCTGGTGGGACAAGCAGTTTCGCCGCCAAAAAGCTTGGTCAAGGTGAGGTAGCCCGTATTGATCGCTCCAAAAATGGCGATCGCCCCAATAATTTTGCGCGACTGTCGCTGAATCCACGGAGTTTGACGGCGTCGGCTCATAAGACCTTACTCAATTGCTAGGTTTTAAATGAAGGATATCAGCCAGAACACTTCAGGCTCACCCTAACTTAACTATTGTGGCTCAAAGTTGTAAAAAATGAGCGAGGACTGTCTCCTCTAGAGCGCAGTGCCTCAAACGTAGCGGTTCACGCCTAACTCCCGGCTGCTAATCCTTGAGGAGATGCGACTGGAATCGGCAAGATAGGGGAATGGGTAGAAGAATTTTCGTCTGGCTCGACCACAAGGCTGCGGCGCATGGCTTCGACAAACTGACTCACGCGAATCGGATCGATGGGTTGCTGAATTTG
>CASBQJ010000610.1 GCA_949127705.1 Synechococcales cyanobacterium PMM_0085 | reverse complement strand
TTACCAGATTGACCAGTGCTGCGGGAGGGGCGATCGGCCTTAGCGAATTTGCTATCATTAACGACGCAACAAACGGAGCCACACTCGCAGGCTCCAGCACTGCTCGCATTGTCTTCAACCGCGCCAACGGCGATTTATTCTATAACCCCGATGGCATCACGGCGGGACTAGGCTTAGGAGGGCGGTTTGCCATTCTCTCCGGTGTCAGTTCCTTGACAGCTACCGATCTGCTACTGCAAGCCTAACATTGTCACCTCTCACGGCATTCGACCGAAATTTCGCGATAAATGACATCATGACACCGATCCGACCCCATACGACAGTGGTGTTAGCCATGAGTGCCGATGGCAAAATTGCTGATCAGCAGCGATCGCCGGCTCGATTTGGCTCTGCCGCCGACAAAGCCCACCTAGAGCAGCAAATTGCCCATGCCGACGGCGTGCTGTTCGGAGCGGGCACCCTGCGCGCCTATGGCACCACCTTGCCCGTTTCTAGCCCCGCACTGCTCCAACAGCGGCAGCAGCAGGGACAGCCCCCGCAGCCCATCCAAATCGTTTGCTCAGCGACTGCCCAACTTGACCCAACCTACCGCTTCTTTAGCCAGAGCGTGCCCCGCTGGCTGTTGACCACTCCAACCGGAGCACAGCACTGGGCCAATACCGCTGCCAATACCGCTGCCTTTGAGCACATTGTGAGCGTACCCCTTACCGATACAGAACCCGATACAGAACCCGATACAGAACTCGCTACAGGGCTAGACATGCAAGCCGCCCTAACGCAGCTTCAGGCCGCCGGACTGCGCCGCCTAGTTGTGGCGGGGGGGGGTGAGCTAGTAGCCTCACTGCTGGCGATCGATGCCGTTGATGAACTATGGCTTACCGTCTGCCCTCTCTTGCTCGGTGGCCAACATGCCCCCACCCCCATTGGAGGCAGCGGCTACTTATCCGACGCGGCACCCCGTCTAGAATTGCTCTCCGTAGCGGCGATCGCCCACGAAGTTTTTCTGCACTATCGCCTGCACAGATTGGAGGATTGATTTACCCTAGGGATGAGGTTTATTTTTTGAAAGGTGCGCTGAGCAAACCTTTCAAAAAATAAACCTCACGTTTAGAAAACTGTCTCCCCTTTCCCCTGCATGGTCGAACAACTCCGCCCCCGTTACTCTGTCAGTTGGGTTAATGCGATCGCCGAAATTCCCCAAGCTGAATGGGATGCGCTGGCACTGCCGCTCGATACGCCGTTTTTTGAATGGGAGTGGCTGCACACGATGGAACGCTCGGGGAGTGTCTCACCCAAAACGGGCTGGATGCCAAACCATTTGGCCGTGTGGCGCGATCGATCGCTGATTGCAGCCGCGCCGCTGTACCTCAAGGGGCACAGCTACGGTGAGTTTGTGTTTGACCAGCAGTGGGCCGAACTAGCCGAACGGCTGGGCGTTCAGTACTATCCAAAAATGCTGGGAATGTCGCCGTTTACGCCGGCGGCGGGCTATCGATTTTTGATGGCACCGGGGGAAGATGAAGACGAGTTAACAGAGCTAATGGTGGGGGCGATTGACCACTTTTGTACGCGCAACAAAATATCGGGCTGCAATTTTTTGTATACCGATCCAGCGTGGCGATCGCGGATGGAAAACCATGGATTTACGCGCTGGCTGCACCATAGTTTTATCTGGCAGAATCAAGCATTTAAAACGTTTGATGATTATTTGGGTGCGTTTAATGCCAATCAGCGCCGCAACATCAAACGCGAACGCAAGGCGGTTGCCGAAGCAGGTTTGACGCTAAAAATTCACACGGGAGCCGATATTTCCCCAGAGCTGCTCGCTCAAATGTATGTGTTTTACGCCGACACTTGCGACAAATTTGGCTGGTGGGGCAGCAAATATCTCACCCCCCAATTTTTTGAGCAGCTAGCGCCAAACTATAGCGATCGCACGCTCTTGGTCGCCGCCTACAGCGACGAGAACCCCGGCCAGCCGATGGGGATGTCGATTTGCTTCACTAAAGGTAAAAATTTATACGGGCGCTACTGGGGTGCTACCCAAGATTTTGACAGCCTGCACTTTGATGCCTGCTACTACACCCCAATTGAATGGGCGATCGCCAACGGCATTGAAACGTTTGACCCTGGAGCAGGCGGTCGCCACAAAAAGCGACGGGGCTTTCCGGCTGCGCCTAATCATTCGCTGCATCGATTCTACAACCCGCGCTTGTCCCAAATATTACAAACTTACATCCGTGAAATTAACGAGATGGAGCAGCAGGAAATTGAGGCAATCAATCAGGATATTCCCTTTAAACAGTCGTCCTAGTACTGCACGGCGGCAGTTTGCCCATCTTTGAACAAGGGGCTTAAGCCCCTTGTGTGGGGGGCGGCATGGCATAGGGCGGCGTGGCGGAGGACATGGCACTGCCATGTCCCTACCAGGATGGGGGTTGCTGTTTGATTTTTGAGGTGGATGGTTAACTCAAAATTCAAAACTTACTTAATTCTGGCGCTATGATCTAATGTTGCAAGACGCGCCCTCTCTCTACCACGCCCTTCTCATGTCAGATATTCGCTACGACTGGACTACCGACGAAATTTTAGACCTGCTGCAACTGCCGCTGCTAGATCTGGTTTATCAGGCTCAAACGGTGCATCGCCGCTACAATGACCCCAACAGCATTCAACTAGCAACGCTGCTGAGCGTGAAGACGGGAGGCTGCGGCGAGAACTGCGCCTATTGCCCGCAGTCGGCGCACTATGAAACGTCGGTAGAAAAACAGCCGATCTTACCTGTAAATCAAGTATTGGAGTCGGCGCGGCGCGCCCAAGGGCTAGGGGCAACGCGATTTTGTATGGGCTGGGCTTGGCGCGAAATTCGCGACGGAGCGGCGTTTGATGACATGTTGGCGATGGTCACAGGCGTGCGATCGCTGGGGATGGAAGCCTGCGTGACTGCTGGGATGTTGACCGATGCCCAGGCGCTGCGCCTTGCCGCCGCTGGGCTGACGGCCTACAATCACAATTTGGATACTAGTCCAGAATTCTACGACCAGGTGATCTCAACTCGCACCTATGGCGATCGCCTCAAAACTCTCGACTGCGTAAGGCGGGCGGGCATTACCGTTTGCTGCGGCGGCATTATTGGCATGGGCGAAACCAACCGCGATCGCGCCCGGATGTTGGAAGTGCTGGCCACCCTCACCCCCCATCCCGAAAGTGTCCCGATCAATGCCCTGGTTGCCCAAGCCGGCACCCCTTTGGCAGACCAGCCCCCCATCGACCCGATTGACCTAGTGCGGATGTGCGCCACTGCCCGCATCCTCATGCCCAACACCCGCGTCCGCCTCAGTGCCGGACGCAGCCAGCTCAGCCGCGAGGCTCAAGTTCTCTGCTTTATGGCCGGAGCCAACTCCATTTTCTACGGCGACACATTGCTGACCACCCCCAACCCCGAACGAGACGGCGATCGCCAGCTGCTCCAAGACATTGGCGCACGAGCCAATTAGGGCTGGATGCATCCCGTAAACCCGATGCCCCCTATAACGCAATTCATCGCGTCTATCCTTCCACCCGTCCCTCCTGCACCTGCAAGACATGCGACGACCGCAACCATTGGGCATCAAATGAATCCAGATGGGTGGTGGTAATGAGGGTTTGAAATCGATCTTGAATCGTTTCTAGCAGTTTGCGCTGCCGTTTGGGATCGAGTTCGGCTAGCACATCGTCTAGCAGTAGCAGCGGGGGTTCGCCAATTACCGCTTCGATTAGCTTCAGTTCGGCCAGCTTTAGCGCCAGCACCAGCGTTCGCTGCTGCCCTTGAGAGCCATATTGGCGCGCTGGCGTTTGGTTAATGGTGAAGCCAATTTCATCGCGATGGGGACCCACCAGCGTGGTGCCCTGCATTTGTTCGGCGATCGCCCGCTGCTGAATTTTGCTCAGAAATGCCTGTTGAATTTGGGCTGGATCATCTTGCTCTAGCGGCACGTTGGGCAGATATTGCACCACTAAGGTTTCACTGCTATTGCTAATTTCTCGGTGCCAAAATTCTGCTAGCGACGCAATGCGATTGATGGCTCTGGCTCGGCGGCGAATGACGCGGGTCCCTAAGGCTGCCAGTTGCGCATCCCAGGCGGCTAGCTGCATCGGGTCGGGGGCGGTGGTTTGCCGGTGCGGAGCGCCTATCGCCGGAGTAGATTTACTGTGTCGCTGTTTCAAGAGCGCATTTCGCTGCCGCAGCACCAGGCCATATTGCTGCAAAATGTGGGCATAAACTGGCTCTAGCTGCACCAGCAGTGTATCGATCCAGGCGCGCCGATAGCCGGGACCGCCCCGCACTAGTTCCAAATCGAGGCTAGAGAATTCTACCGCACTGAGGGTGCCCAAAAAGTCTAGCTGCCGCCGCAAGGTTTGGCCATTCACGGCAACGCTGCGCCGTCCACTGCTGCGGAGCGTCATTGCCAAGTCAACCGTACCCATGGCGTGTTCTAGCGTTGCCATAATCCGGCTTTCGGCGCTGCCATCTTGCACGAGGTCGCGATCGCGGCTTGTCCGATGCGACTGCAAGGTGGCCAGCAATTCTACCGCTTCCAACAGGTTCGACTTCCCCTGAGCATTGTCTCCCACCAGGATCGTTTTAGGCGCGACAAAGCTCACCACCTGATCCCGATAGTTGCGAAATTGCCGCAGATGCAGGGATTTGAGAAACATTCAGGGGGTAAGGCGGAATCGGCAGCAGGATTCTCTATTCTACAGGCAGGGGCGGTTCGAGAACCGCCCTGACGTAATTCATCCCTATGACTTGCAACCATCAAGGGCAATCCAAGGGAAATCGCCCCACTCCGCTACGCTTTCTTGCGCCGAAAATACCAGCGAACAAACAGTTTCTCCATCTCTACCCAGACAAACATCAGCGCACTGAAGCCAATACAAATCATCACTTCGGTGACGCTCAACAGATGGGTGCCAAAGAAGTTGCGCAGTGGCTCTACATAGATTAAAGCCAGTTGCAGCAAGCTAGTGAGCGTCACCGCCGCTAACACATAGGGGTTAGAAAACGGACTAATTTCTATGGTGAGCTGCGTGTTGGAGCGAATGGCCATGGCGTGACCCATCTGCGCCAAACAGAGCGTGGTAAACACCATGGTTTTCCACCGTTCAGGGTCACCCGGTACCGTTTTGGTGTAGTGGTAGGCAAATACCATGAGGGAGATCGCAATCACCGCCAAAACAATCCCAATCCGGATCATATACAGCCCTAGACCCCGCGAAAAAATGCTCTCGCTCGGGTCGTTGGGTGGGCGGTCCATCACATTTGGCTCTGCGGGTTCTACCGCTAGCGCCAGTGCCGGTAAGCCATCCGTCACCAGGTTCATCCACAAAATTTGCAGCGGGGTTAGCGGTACGCCGCCCAGCGCCAAAATCGGGGAGGCGGCAATGGTGAGCACTTCGCCAATGTTGGAACCCAGAATGTATTTAATAAACCGCCGGATGTTAGTGTACACCACGCGACCTTCTTCCACCGCTGCGACAATGGTGGCAAAGTTGTCATCCAATAGCACCATGTCGCTGGCTTCTTTGCTCACATCGGTACCCGTGATGCCCATGGCAATGCCAATATCGGCCTGTTTGAGCGCGGGGGCATCGTTCACCCCATCACCGGTCATCGCTACAATTTTGTTGTTGCGCTGGAGTGCCTGCACAATTTTGAGCTTGTGTTCGGGGGCAACGCGGGCAAAAATGCTGACCCGCTCAACCTGTTCTTCAAACTCTTGCGGGCTAAATAGCTCTAGGTCACGTCCGGTCAATACGGCATCACCCGGCCGAGCAATGCCCAAATCTTCGGCGATCGCCTGTGCTGTGAGCTGGTGATCGCCGGTAATCATGATCGGGCGAATCCCGGCAGAGCGGCATTGTGCCACGGCCTCACGCACTTCAGGGCGGGGGGCATCGAGCATATCCACCAGTCCCAGCCAAATCAAATTGCGCTCGGTTTGTTCATCCGACCCTTCGGGCGGCACCCCGTCTAAAGGCTTGCAGGCAAACCCCAGCACCCGTAGCCCCTTGCTTGCCAGCTGATCATTTTGCGCCAGAATATGACGTCGCCAATCGTCGGTGAGGGGGCTAGAGTGGCCATCCATCGAAATTTGTTGACACCGCTCTAGCACCAGCTCTGGCGACCCTTTGCAAAACAGGGAATAGGCAGTGGGCAAGAGCGCGTGGGGAATAAATTCATCAGTCTGACTGCCCGATTCATCTTTGACGATGACGCTCATGCGCTTGCGTTCGGAGGAAAAGGGAAATTCGGCAAGGCGCAGCAGCTGATCGTTGAGCCGATGTCTTTCTAGTCCAGATTTGGTAGCAACTACCAGCAGCGCCCCTTCTGTAGGATCACCCAGGATCATCCACTCTCCATTTTCTTTTTGCAAAATAGAGTCATTGCAGAGAATGCAAGCGGTGAGGAGGGCGTTGGCTTCGGGGTTGTCGCGCACCGCGATCGCTTGATTGTTCAGCAAAAATTCGCCTTCAGGAATGTAGCCATGCCCTGACACTTGCAGCGAGGTGGATTTGGTATGAATCGACTGCACCACCATCTTGTTTTGAGTCAGAGTGCCTGTTTTATCAGAACAAATGGTGGTGACTGAACCCAGGGTTTCGACCGCAGGCAGTTTGCGAATCAGGGCTTGGCGTCGCACCATGCGTTGAGTCCCCAGGGCCAGGGTGACGGTAATCACGGCGGGCAACCCTTCGGGCACCACCGCAACGGCCATACTGAGGGATACTTCCAGCAGTTCGCGGAACTTGTCTACTCCAGAAATGAGTAGCCCTCCAGTAATCACCACCGCAACTAGAGTCAAGGAACCCGACACCAGCACTTGGCTCAACTGATCCATTCGCTGTTGCAGCGGCGTGGGTTCCGATTCTACCCCTTGCAGCAGGGTGGCGATTTTACCCAGTTCGCTGCGCATGCCCGTGTTGGTCACAATCACGGTGGCGCGACCTTGGACCACTTCGGTGCCTTGGTAGACTAAGTTAATGCGATCGCCCAGCGGAGTATCTGCTGGCAAATTGGCCTCAACCTGCTTATTCACCGCATGCGCTTCGCCCGTGAGCGCGGCCTCTCGAATTTGCAGATTCGATTCTTCTAACAGTCGCCCATCGGCCGAAATTTGCACCCCTGCCTCTAACAGCATCACATCGCCCGGAACCAGCTCTTTCGAGCTGACCTCTTGGATTTTGCCATTGCGAATGACGCGCACTCGCGGCGACGATAGGTTTTTCAGCGCGGCCAGCGCCTTCTCGGCGCGGCTTTCTTGCACATACCCCAGCAGCCCATTCAGAAAAACGATCGCCAAAATAGCGATCGTATCTTTGAACGGGATGTCGTTGGACTTGACCTGACCTGCTTGCAGATCGATCAGATCCATCACGCCGGAGATGATTGCGACCACGATCAGCATGATCAGCATGATGTTCTTGAACTGATCTAACAGAATGACGAAATTACTGCGCCCTCCTGTTTCCTCCAGTTCATTGAGACCATACGTCTGCTGACGTTGCTCAATCTGCTGCGAGCTAAGACCCAGTTGGCGATCGCTTTGTAGCAGTTCCAGAGTTTTGTCTGCCGGAACTGTATGCCATAGAGCGGGAGTGTCAAGAAGGGAAACTGTCATCAGTTCAACTCACTAGGGCGTTCACTACAATTTGCGGGTAGTCAAGCTTTTGTTTAGCCAAAAGTTGACTTAAAAATTAAAAATTTAGTTAAAGAATTAAATATTTTTAGGAAACTTCCGTCGTTAGGGTAATCACGATCATATGCGCTCCAGCCTGCTCTCCACAAGTCTGAGAGAGGTTAATCTATATATGGCTATCCTAAGAAATAGCCTGAAATGGGCTAAACCAGTAGCCTAAATCATGGCAGCCATGGCTCAAGCTAGGCTGAATTGCTCGTACAAGTCTAAAGGCATTCCTGCCATCCAGCATAAATTTGGACTTCAGCAATATGATTTCTAAATCCAAAGTCGATATTTCATTTACGCAGAGTTTATATTTCACCCCGGTAGCTCCGGGTGCGGTTGTCGGCCTTAGCCTCCGCTAGCGTATGGTATTGCAGTCGCCTTTGCCCAAGCTATTGATTACGGGTGCCAGTGGCTTTTTGGGCTGGCACTTGTGTCAGCTCGCCGTCGCGCAGTGGGACGTCTATGGGACCTACCATACTCACCCTCAACCGCTGGCAGGTGTAAAGACTCTTCCCGTCAACCTCACCGACTTCCAGGCTGTTCAGCAGCTCGTTGATGATCTTCAGCCCAGCGCTGTGATTCATGCGGCGGCGCAGTCTCAGCCCAATATTTGCCAAACAGACCCAGTGGCTAGCTATGCGATTAATGTAGCGGCGGCTCAAAACCTGGCAGGTCTGTGCGCCGATGCGGCGATTCCGTTCGCGTTTACCTCAACCGATTTGGTGTTTGATGGGCTGAACCCACCCTATTGTGAGACCGATCCGCTCTGCCCAGTCAATCGCTATGGAGAACAAAAGGCGATCGCCGAAACTCGAATTTTGGAGCGTCATCCTGCCGCTGCCATCTGTCGGATGCCGCTGATGTTTGGCAGTGCGCCGACCGCTCCTAGCTTCCTCCAAGGTTTTCTGCAAACCCTGCGTCAGGGTAAAGCCCTGCGTCTGTTCTGCGATGAATTTCGCACGCCTGTCAGTGGTCGCGATGCCGCCGCAGGGCTACTGCTAGCGCTCAAGATCGTCCAGGGTCGAATTCATTTGGGCGGCAGAGAACGGCTCTCTCGCTATGAGTTTGGACTGCTGATGGCGCAGGCGTTTCAGCTAAACCAGGCAACCCTCAGCCCGTGCCATCAAGCCGATGTGCTGATGTCGGCTCCGCGCCCACCCGATGTTTCGCTAGATAGCACGCTGGCGTTTAGCTTGGGGTATAGCCCTGGATTGGTAAACGCTGAATTGGCGGCACTGAGCGGGTAAGGAATCGGAATGGAAGGAGTTTTGAGTTTTGAGTTGACGCTTAACCCAAAACTCAAAACTCCACAGCAAAGCCCGAGTTATCCCGGTGTCCGTACCAGCATGACGGGACAGTTGGCATAGACCCGCACATAGTCAGATAGCGACTGCCCCAGTAGCCGATCGAGGTCGGGTAGACCTTGGGCAATACTAGGACGGCGCTCGGGAGAACCCAGCATTAGCAGGTCTACATTCAATTCTTCGGCAACTTGGCAGATCCGTTCCCCTGGCTTGCCTTCGGGGGCGATCGCCTTGTAGCTGACGCCCATTTTTTTCGCTTCGGCGATCGCGGGTACGAGCACAGGGTCATCGTTAGGGTTTAGCGCAATTTCCCCGGACTTCAGTTTCATATCTGGATTGGTGTGCGCCAAAATCAACTGCCCACCTGGAATATCGCGCAAAAACCGCAGCGCTATTTTTAGCGTTTCTTTGGCCGGTTCAGATTTGTCCATGGCGACCATGATCCGCTTAATCTTTTTCACGTATATATCATCTTTGACCAGTAGCATCGGGCGAGCAGCTAGCTGGAATACATATTGACTCACGGAATTTTCCAGAATCGACTGGATCCGTTTTAACCCGCGTGACCCCATCACAATCAGGTCGGCATCCACCTCATCAGCCACCCGAATCACAATATCTTTGGGGTCGCCCTCACGCAGCACCGCCGTCACGCGGCTAGGGTCAAGCCCCAATGCCTGAATGGCCGTAGCCAACAGTTTTCCGCCTTCTTCCCATTTCTCCGTCATCCCTTCTGCAGTGACTTGCGGCGGGACTACATGCAACACCGTGACCGACGCCGCTTGAACGGTAGGAATTTCCATCAATGCTTTGAGCATTTCTTGGGTGTGCCCCGTGCCAGAATCTGCCAGCAAAATTTTCTCTATCATGATTGCCTCTGATAAAATCTCTAAAAAATTTTAGGTTTGGAGCACTGTTGACGGCTGTAGAGCACTGTCAAGCAGAGCTAAGGATTTCTGTGATGAAAGTTCTCTCAAGATCTGGCTTTACAGCACTTCCAGCTTACGTCAAATGGCTCTGAGCCTCGGCACAAATGATGTAAAAGTTGATGTGATCTGCGGCTTTAAATACCTTTAGAAATATTGGTTCTAAAGGGGCGATCGCACCCTGCGATCGCCTAACGTTAAGGGGTTTGCCTGGATCAGCCAGTTCTGCCATAGACACGCCCTTTCCAGCCGCCGCCCTGGCCTCGCCAATGCTGCAATGCCGAGTCTAGCGTCATGCAGGAGTAAAGCAACGCAATCAGAGGTAAACAAAATGCCAACCCAGCAGGGCAGCCATACAGCCGGATTGTGGGCAAGTAGGCCAATGCCAGCAGCAGCCATGCGATCGCCCCTACCGTTGCCAATTGCCAATCTCCTAGGACGCTGCCAATGATCACACTTAGGGGTGGCACACCGTAAATAAGCACCATGCCGATCAACGCGAGCAGCAACAGCACCGGGGAATAGCGTAACTGGGTAAAGGCGGTGCGAGTCACCATATCCTAGAGCGTCTGCAAGGACGGATAAGGCCGAACACTGCGGTTGGCTTGAGTTAGCCCTAGCCAAATTTTGCCCGACGGGGTAGGGGTTGGCGCGGTGGCAGCAGGGTGCGATCGCTTTACGGCCTGCGCCAAGGCACAGTCATCAATTAACGCGTGCCGCAGCGTTTCTAACCCGCCAATTTGCAGCAATGCGGCCCGCCGAAGGAGGATGCACCCGCCTGCCGCTGATCCGATCGCCAAAACTGTCCCCAACCTGTTAGCAATCCGATCCACACCAGCAGCGACAGGAGTGTAATACCCAACCCATTTCCATTTCAGTAGGTTGCTAGTATGCTCCTCTACAGGCAAGATACAGCATTTTTGGGGGCGCGCGGGTATGCAAATTCAAGAAAAAAATCAGGCGCTGAGTGTAGATGCTGCCATTGCCCGCAGTCAAGACTATTTGTTGTCGATGCAGCAGCCAGACGGGTATTGGTGGGCAGAGCTAGAGTCGAATGTCACAATTACGGCAGAAATGGTGCTGTTGCACAAGATTTGGGGTACAGATCTGACTCGACCGCTGCATAAGGTAGACGCCTACTTGCGATCGCAACAGCGAGCGCACGGGGGTTGGGAGCTATTTTACGGAGATGGGGGGGATCTAAACACCTCGGTGGAAGCCTATACGGCACTGAGGCTGCTGGGTGTCCCCGCCACCGACCCAGCTGGACTGGAAGCCGCAGAGCGATGGATTTTGGAGCGGCAGGAGGCAACGGGCGACTGGGGAGGAATTATCCCCGCCATGCTGAATTCGCTCCTGGCGCTGCGTTGCTTAGACTATGACGCTGCCGATCCGGTCGTTGCCCGAGGCTTGCGGGCGATCGATCGCTTTGCCATGGAAACCCCAGACAGCTACCGCGTCTAGCCTTGTGTATCCCCGGTTTGGGACGCGGCTTTGGGAGTGCGATCGCGGGTAGAGTCGGGTCTAGCTGCCAATCACGCGGCGCTGGTGCGGGCAGGGGAGTAGCTGGTGAACCAACAAATTTTGGACTACGGCGATTGGGCTGTCAAAGATCGGCAAGGCAAACCTGGGGCTTGGGCGTTGTAACCATTCCAGGGGGTTAGCTGTGTGGCAGTAGGGAGGGCATGGGTTTTCCGAACCTTGCTGCTTTACACGCTTGGGTGAGAAACTCAAGGACATCGCGTCCCTGGACTTTCAAGGT
>CASBQJ010000609.1 GCA_949127705.1 Synechococcales cyanobacterium PMM_0085 | reverse complement strand
TGCTGCCATCCCGCGCGACCAAACCCCCAATCGGTTAAGAGCTTCATTAAACTGACCTGTTAACGGCGTCTGCCACCTGAACGGATGCGAGGTCTAGACGAACCTGTACCAAACCCGCTCGGTCTATTGGTACGAGGACGGGGTGAATTAGACCGCCGCAGATTGCTGTTGCCAAACCCCGACCCAGTTGGACGGTTAGTCTGCGTGGGATTGGTGCGTTGATTGGCTCGTCGGGTAGCGGCGGCAGGTGCCCGTAGCTGCCCAGAGGTGCGCAGCGTTTGATTGCGCACAGAACTAGGAGGAGATTGATAGCGGGTTTGATATCGATCTACCGCTTGCCCATAGGTGCGTCCATAGCCGCCATAGCCCACCAGACCCCGGCCAGACTGATAGACCGGCGGAAAGTAATAATGCGGGGTGAACAGCAGGCTGCCGATCGCCTGTCCGGCCAAAGCCCCAGCAAACGGCGTCCAGAAGCTAGGCTCTTGCCTAACAACGACTACTTCTGGCTGACCTGTCTGGGAATTAACTTGATTTTCGGTGACGTTGTGGACATACTCAATTTTGAAGTCTTCGGTGAGATACAGGACAGCCTGACCCTGCTCCACATTTAGGTAGCTCTTGTCTCCTGCCTGAAGTTGCTCATCCGTCAGCCGTGCCATCTGTAGATTGGTGGTTTCAATCACGGCCGGCTGCCCTGGGGGCGTATTCAGCAACATCAGGGTGTAGTTGCCATCAATGTCGTCGTAGGTGGCTTGCTGAACCGGATATTTACCGTTGACTAGGTTGATAGTTTCTGGGGCTTGAGGCGAAGCTGAACTGCCAGAAACACTAGCTTGGGGGGATGTCGTCTCATAGGGTGCATTGGCAGACGGCACACTGGTGCAAGCCACTGTGGTGCACACTAGCGTCAACATAATAGACCATGTCACAAATTGGCGAAACATAGGGAAATGACTCATTGAATGCAGTTTGAATACAGTGAACTGGAAACGTAAAAAACTTATTTTTTATTAAAGGGTTGATTCATAGTGGAACGAGTTCTGGATAGTACAAAATTAGCTGATCTGTGGTCAGTTCGTCGCCGAGTTGGGTGGGAGAATAATGGATTTCGATTGCTCGTAAGATGCCGTTGTGGTACAAATTGACAATGGCTGTGAGGGCGGTGCGCAGAGCGTTAATATCCCCTAAGTTACCCTCTAGCTGGGGGATCTGGCCTTCGTAGGCAATGGTCAACATCACAATCACATGTTGGGTGATCGGAACTGCCAATGGCTCATCTGGATCGCCGGGATTGGCCAAATCATCCACATCTAGGCCGCTGCCGTAGCGCTGGGCTGAGTCGGTAAATAGCTCGGTCACATAGTCTCCGGCTTCCCCTTCATCCCAAAACACATCGCCTTCGTTGGCCGCAGATTGCCAGTAGGTATCGTACTGAAGCAGCGCCTGACAGACATCTACTAAGCCTGCGCCCAATAGGGTCAAGTCGCCGGCCACTTGGTCGCCCGCTTCGACTGCTTGGTAGGCCACACGGTTCAGTAAACCCAGCAAGGGAGCCACCTCCCGCCCTGCCAGGTGAATGAATAGGCGGCAGACTACAATTCGGGTTTTGCCACTCAGTTGGTTAAAGCGATCGCCCCATGATGTCATTAACTACCACACCTCAAAGAACTATTCCTACTTTAACGGCTGAAGCCGCCTGTTATGGGTTACGGAATGCCGCCCAAAAGGAAGAAATTCATCGAGTGACAGCTACTCCATTAGAGATCCGGTAGAGATCCGGTAGGGATCCGGTAGGGATGGGGTTGGCTAGGGAGTCGCCACGGGGCATAGCTCTAAGCGATCGCCTGCCTTGGGTTCTAAGATTTTGGTAGTCAGATGATGTTGCGCCAACACGGCCTGCACATCGGCCACGGTGCCTGTGGCTCGAATCACCGACATTAATAGACCTGCTAAGGTGACATCGCCCCCGGCTGCGGTGGGCAAGATAACCTGAGGCTTAAGCCACTGAGCCACTTGCAGAGCCGTTTTGCCACCTTGAAGAATTGGCCCCAGCAACGGCAGCTCTAAATTGACCAGGGGGGTAATCACTACATCGACGGGGGCGGCTTGCTGCAGCGTGGGCGAATGGAACCCATGCGGTTCGTAATACAAACTGCTGCCTGTCGTTAGCCCTCGCATTAAGTAACCATTCTCGGTGAGCAGTGGCCCAATGGGGGAACCGGGAACGGCTTGGATTGTGACCCGCTCAGCTAAGGTGAACGACTCACCATGGGCGATCGCGGTTACCTGCTCGTAGCCTAGCTCTCGCACTACCTTGGCCGCGCTGGGTGACGCCAAAACGGGAATGCTGCGGTCGAGCGCCTTCAGGGTCGGCGGATGGGCGTGATCCTCTAATCCTTGGGACAACAAAATCAGGTCAATGGCGTCAGGAATGGCGCGGGGGATGCTGCGACTGGCCTTAAATAGCCACTCCTGGTTACCAAACGTCAAGTCACCGACCAGCCAGGGGTCGAGTAATATCCGCTGACCCTCCAGTTCAATCAGCCAGGAGTTATTGTCTAACCAGGTCAAATACATACAGGCAAATACATATAGGCAAACAGATACAGGCAGATACAGGCAGATACAAGCAAATCCTAAAGAGTCAGCTCAAAGCTGACTTAAACGCTGTAAACCTAGAGCGCTTCGCCTTTGGCGCGAGATTTAGCGCGGGCGGCGCTCTTTTTCAGCGCATCTAGCCTTGATTCATACTTCTTGCGCTGCGCCTTTTTAGGGGATTGCTCAATCAAAACTTTGAGGGCGCTGCCCAGGCTCTTGTAGGCATTGGGCAAGGTGTAACCAAACCGGGTAGCTAGGGCGATCGCCTTCTCATCCGCCTCAACGGCATCTTTCAAGGTTTTCTCGCCGTTGTTGCGCTTAAACAGCCGCCAGCCCGACACGCCGCACAGACCCAACGCCAGCAGCAGCAGCAGCCCATCTTGCACCCACAGTTCTCCGACGGCACCGCCTAGTCCAATGGCGAGAGCGGCCATTTCCCAACCGTCTTTGGGAATGGTGTCATTTTGCACCCGAGCGACTTCGTGCCAAAACATCAAATTGCGCTGATCTAACGCCAGAGCTTCCCACTTCACCAGGTCAATCTGCACTTCGACCTGGTCTTTGCCAATTTCTTCACTGGTAATCAGGGGTGGGTTCACGCCTGGAGACGCCTCTACGGTGACCCAGCTTCTCAGCTCAGGGGGGAGTAGAGACTTCAACCGCCGCAGTTCACTCAAATCGGCTCTAGCAGAAGACGCAGCGTAGGATGTCATATTGGGTTGCCCTAGCAAATCACAATAAAAATATACATTTCTTCAGGAGTATGGCGATTTTTTGAGCAGGCCCTAGAGTCCGCTCCACTCCTAGTTGGGATCAAGTCAGCAGTTGGGAGTCAAGTCACCTAAAGCTACTTACTTATATTTATATCTTAGCGGGCACGGTTAGCGGGTGATGATAGCCGAAACGCCGCAACCTGTGATTTGCCTAACGATGCATGGATTTTTTGGCTTGGCTGGAAACGCCGATGCGATCGCCCAATTGTCTCAAGGTGCGCGCCAACTCCATGTCCGTTTCTTTCAGTTGCGTAATTTTTTGGCAGCTATGCAGCACCGTGGTGTGGTCTTTACCGCCAAACACTTCGCCAATCTTGGGGAGGCTTAAGTCGGTGTGTTTCCGCATCAAAAACATGCCCACCTGGCGCGCTACGCTAATTTCGCGACGGCGAGAGCTGCTCTTGAGGTCTTCAATGGGTACACCAAACTGCTCCGATACCACGAGCATTACCGCTTCTGGCGAGGCTTCTACCTGGTCGGCAGGCGGGTTGAGCACGGGCGCAATATTTTCGACCGTCATCGGTAATCCCGAAATCGAAACATAGGCCACCGCTCGAATCAGCGCTCCTTCCAACTCTCGAATGTTAGAGGTGTAGCTGGACGCAATGTACTCAATCACCTCGCGAGGCAAACGCATGTTCTCATATTCTGCCTTTTTCTGTAAAATCGCCATCCGCGTTTCGAGGTCAGGCGACTGAATGTCGGAAATTAGCCCCATCGAAAACCGCGAACACAGTCGCTCTTGCAGGCGAGGAATTTGATTGGGAGGGCGATCGGAGGCGATTACCACCTGTTTACCCGCTTCGTGCAACGTATTAAACGTGTGGAAAAATTCTTCTTGAGTATATTCTTTGCCTTCAATAAATTGAATATCGTCCACTAACAGCACATCTACCGCCCGGTATAGCTCCCGGAAGCTTTGCATACTGTCTTTGCGAATGGCCGTAATCAAGTCATTGGTGAACTGTTCGCTGGAGACATAGAACACCCGGGCATTGGGATCAATCTCCAGGCGATAGTGCCCGATCGCCTGCATCAGGTGGGTTTTGCCCAATCCAACGCCGCCGCATAAAAACAGAGGATTGAATTCTCGACCGGGAGATTCGGCCACTGCCAAAGAGGCGGCATGCGCCATCCGGTTGTTGGAACCTACCACAAAGCGCGAGAAGACATACTTCGGGTTCAAATCGCTCAGCTTAGGGGGACGAGGCGTGCCGACTGGCTCTACAGGCACTTCAGCCGGCAAGGGCCACACTTCATGGGTCTCGGGCGAGCCGTCTAGCTCTGCGCCCTGCCGCACTGTAATGTGCACCTCAATCGGCTGTTCCAAAATTTCTTGTACTACCTCTGTAATGGTTTTGAGGTAGTACTTTTGCAGCCAATTGCGCGCAAATAGGTTAGGCGTACAAATGACCAAACAGGTTTCGTTTAACTGTTCGGCCGTGGCAGATTTAATCCATGTTTCAAAGGTGGGACGGCTCAATTGCAGTTGTAGCCGATCGAGTACCTGACTCCAGAAGTGTTCAAGTCCAACTTCTACGGTCATCTTTTCCCCCAGGTGATTTGCCTAAAATAGACGGATACAAGCCCAAATTGAGACGACGAATCGGCGGTATCACCGCGATTGACGTGTTTAGTTAATTAGGCTGCAACCTCGTGGTCGCAGATCGAAGGCAGGAATTTCGCGGTCGAACCCCTAGCCCTGCTCTGCACCTCAATACAGTTTAACCAGACTACTAGATGTAGCGTATTAGGTACTATACAAATTCTACATATGGTGCTTTACACCGAAAATTTTGAATTTATAAGGTTGGTCTTAGTAGTGTAACCGCCTTATTTGATTTTTGCCGTATGAGATTTTTGGCGATTCGTCCCCCAGATCTCGGAAGTCATATTTTAAACAGATGATCGGTTTGAAACGCACGCTGACCCTTGCTTTGAAGTCTTAATCTAAGTCTTAATCTACTCGTTCTAGCTGCCAGAGAATTTGATTCCCTTCGCGGCGCACCCTAGATACCACCCAATTTCGCCAAACCCACTGATCACCTCGGCTAGTGACAGCACTCGCATTCACATCCATCAAGTCGGCCAGCTCGGCGCTGGTAATCAGGTAGCCATGACTGGCAATCGCGTCTGCCATTTGAAGGGTTTCGACCGTGTAGCGCAACTGCGCCACACGCACCTCTCGGGGCAGATTATCTGAATTTTCGAAGATGGGCTGAGGTGAAGAATCTACCATAACCTACCGGAAAACTGCAAACATCTGGTCTGATTTGGGTTGCTGTACAAGTGTTCTGGGAGCTGTTCGAGGTGCGGGGCAGGGTGACGAGGTCACGGTTGCCGCAGGGCAGGAATTCTGCCCTGTGAGAAGGCGCGGGCGATCGCGTCACAGCGTTCGTTCCCTTCGTTGCCAGCGTGGCCACGGACATAGGTCCAGGTGACATGACGCGCATTGAGTCGATCGATGGTTTGCCATAGCTCTTGGTTGAGCACAGCTTTCCCGGTTGAGGCCATCCAGCCTTTTTTCTTCCAACCGTGAATCCATTTGGTGATGCCGTTAATCACGTATTGACTATCGGTATAAAGGGTGATGGGTTCTGTTTGCCCCGAGGCTAGCAAAAACTCTAGGGCGGCGATCGCGGCCTGCATTTCCATCCGGTTATTGGTGGTCTGGCGATCGCCGCCGCCAATTTCTTGGACGGTGCCATCGACAAAATAGACGGCTACGCCCCACCCGCCGGGTCCTGGGTTGCCGGAACACGCGCCGTCAGTGTAGATCGATTGGATTTTGGTGGGAAGGGGCATGGGAAAGATAGGAAATAAGGGATGAAGTGGGGTTAGGCGGTGTGTGACTTGGTTTGACCTGATTTGATGTCAAAATAGCGTTCTAGAAACGCATCGCTGCATTTGAACTGTTGCAAAGTATACAGCAGATCGTTTTGGCGTACAGCGGGTAGCAAGCCTTGAATGGCAGAGATTTGCTCAATGGGCGACATTTCGCTCAAGGCTTGATTGATGATACTGAGGTAGATTTCTTCTGCTTTGGGGGTGAGGGCAATGTCGGCATTGAAGTAGGCGCGCAGGTCTTTTAAGCCTTCGACTAAGTCTGCGGTGGGCTGGCTCAGTTCAATTTCTAGCTGGCGGAGAAATCGGGCGGTGCGTCGGGTTTCTTGGGCGGCAATGAGTTTGAACCCTAATAAAATGAGGCGGTCGTAGATACTTTTAATATCGATGGTTAAAAAGACGGTTTCGGTACGAGCATTGAGGAAGGCAACGAAACTAAACCCAGCGGCGATCGCCTGCAAAAATAAGGCAGCATTGATCGGGGGATATTGGGTAAACAGAGTGGTGATCCAGACTAAAAATATGCCTGCTGGAAATAACACCTGAATCACAATCCACACCCAAAAGCTAGGGCTTTTAAATGGCTTGAACAACAACAGCCCTCGACAGGTTTCGTCGAGTTTCTCAAACGCATTCGGTAAATTGAAAATACCTGCTACTAGGGCTGCACTGCCCAACAGCAGCCAATACATGGTTGTCATATGGCTATTTAGGTTGTCGTCACCAGATTCGCGCCTGACGTCGTCCGACAATTAAGGCCGGGTGCAGATAAAAGTGACCTTTGGAGGTGAGGGTCAAGTAAGTGTCGAGGTCAATTGCAGCGGCTCTGTGCTGCTCCCCCCGTAGCATGGGAAAGATGTTGTACAACACGCCGCCTGTGGTGCTGTCAATATAGCCTGCTTGCCAGAGCGCTTGGGCGATCGCCTGCACATGTTCTTGCGGTAGATCGAGCTGGTGGACGAGATGGCGAATGGTCAGGGCTTGCTGTTCTAAGGCTTTGAGCAGGTCGATCGCCTGAGCGCGGGAAATGGCGATCGCCCGCTGGAGGGCACTGATAAACACCAGCGCGTCGCCCGAGGCATGCAGAGAGTTGCCCTGGGCTTTGAGCCGTTGGAGCAGTGCTTCAGCCGCCGCCCGACAGTCGTCGCGTTGCAGAATCGAGCGGGCGATCGCATCCCAGGTAATGGCCTTGCTGTCGGCGGCTCCGGTTCCCATTAAGGCTCTAGCCCGCGCTTGAGTGTCGTACTGTTGCTCTAGCCGTTCGTGTTCGGCAAGATAGAGGTCGGCTAAGCCAGCATGAGACCTAACCAACGCTTGCACTTGGTCTGCCACCTCAGGTTGCCCAGGTTGCCCATCTGTCCAGGCTTGGCTGAGCATCTGCTGCTGTTGCTGCAAGTTTTCTGGCAGCGGGGGTGGCAGCTGAATTAGTGCCAATACAACGGCTTGCAAAGCAATAATATCGGAAGGCAGCATGGGAGATTATCAATACTGAATTGATCAAGCTGCTTTCATTGTAGCGAGCTTAACGATAGCAACCTCAACGGTAGCGCCAACCCAGCTGATTTTTGCCGATGCTGACAGCCGTTCACGTCCCATCTATCCGCTAAGCTAAGTTTGGACTTTTACTGATTCCCTTGAGAACCTGTTGCCATGTCATCGCTCTATTGCAGCCAGGGACACCCGAATGCGTCCGGTAGTCGATTTTGTAACTGGTGTGGTGAAAAAATGCCCAGTCTTGCCAACTACCAAGGGACAGTATTGGGCGATCGCTACCAAATTGTCCAAGAGCTGGGGCATGGTGGCTTTGGGCGAACCTATCTGGCAGATGATCTCAACCGCTTCAAGGAACCCTGTGTGCTGAAGGAATTTGCCCCCCAAGTGCAGGGTACCTACGCATTGCAAAAGGCAGAGGAACTCTTTCAACGGGAGGCAGGGGTACTCCACCAGCTGCGCCATCCGCAAATTCCCCGCTTTCGCGAGCTGTTTCGCACCACGTTTGAAAACAATCCACGATTATTTCTGGTGCAAGACTATGTCAGTGGGCAAAATTATCGGCAGTTGCTCGATGCTCGCCGCTCGCAGGGGCTGCTGTTTTCTGAAGCAGAGGTGATGCAGCTGATGTTGAACCTGCTGCCTGTGCTGGACTACATTCACGGCATTGGCGTGGTGCACCGCGATATTTCGCCAGAGAATTTGATTTTACGCACGGCTGATCAAATGCCGGTATTAATTGACTTTGGCGGCGTTAAGCAAGTAGCGGCTTCGGTAGCATCCCAGTACCTGTCTGGGGATGGCGTGCCCACGCGGGTGGGCAAGGTGGGCTATGCGCCCAACGAACAGATGGAATTGGGTCGGGTCTCGTCCCACAGCGATTTGTATGCGCTGGCGGTAACGGTGCTGGTGCTGTTGAGCGGCAAGGAACCCGCTGATTTTCTAGGGGAAATGAAACCAAGTTCGTGGCAGCAACAGCTAACTCTCAGCCCTCAATTCCAATCCATTTTGGAGCAAATGCTGGCCGTGTCGCCTCAGCAGCGCTACCAGTCGGCGGCAGAGGTGATGCAGGCACTGCGGGGAGTGCCAGGAATCGCTCAAGGCATCCCTCAAAGCATCCCTAAAAGCATCCCTCAAGGCACCCCTCAAGGGCCATTTCAGGGGACGCCACTGGGTGTCGTGGGCAGCAGCGCTCCAGATCGGATTGCCGCGCCACCCGCTGCCCTGTCTAATCTGGCAACCCAGGCGATCGCCCCCCGAT
>CASBQJ010000608.1 GCA_949127705.1 Synechococcales cyanobacterium PMM_0085 | reverse complement strand
CGATTCATGGTTATTGGGTGAGGCAACTGCAATGGCGATCGCAGTAGCGGGAACGGACAGGTTTTGTTGATCAGTAATCAGTGATCAGTGACGGCGACATATCCTGGGAGGGCATGGCACTGCCATGCCCCTACCCGTTAACTGGTCTGCGGTTGATCATTCATTACCCATCTACCGTTAGCATCAGCCGAGTGGCATCTAGCTGCGCATACCAGGGGAATGGCTGATCTTTGATGGCGTTCCACTTTTCTTTGAACACTTCTGCCTGCACATGATAGTCGTGGATACCCGAAGACACTGCCTTGAATTTAAGAAATAGCGTCATTCGGTGCGGTGTTTCGCTGGTTGCAGCTAGCCAACAGGGATAGGTATTGGCGGTATTAGAAGCAATTGGCGGCTTGGTAGTGATGCCAATTTGGTGAGCGCGAATGCCAATGTCGGTGAGGTCATCAGGCATCGCTTCTAGTACCTTGAGGGTAATGCCCCAATCGGTAGCGGCTACTGAATTAACAGCTTGAATCACGGCACGAGAAAAGTTTTTACAGCCTGTGAGTTGGGCAATGCGCACGGTTTTGGGATGCTCAAAGATTTGATGCTTGGCATCGTAGGCGATCGCTTTTCCATTCGACATCACCATCAAATTCTCACAGATCCGATATGCTTCTTCCAGGTTGTGGGTGACAAATAGCGTAATGCCCTGGTAGGTAGCTAGGGTTGCTAATAGCTGTTGCTCCATCTGGCTGCGCAGATGGGTATCGAGGGCAGAAAAGGGTTCATCTAATAGCAGCACCTCTGGCTCGGTAGCCAGCGCTCTGGCCAGCGCTACCCGCTGCTGTTGCCCGCCAGAAAGCTGATGGGGATAGCGATCGCCTAGGGTCTGCAATTGGACTGATGCCAGCTGTTGCTGCACGCGCTGGTGGCGCAGCGGCTGGGGCAGTTTTTGTAACCCAAAGGCGATGTTTTGGGCAATCGTCATGTGGGGAAACAGCGCATAGTTTTGAAATACTAAGCTGACGTTGCGTTTGTGACTGGGTAGGTTAATTCGCTTATCGGCATCAAATAGCGATCGCCCATTTAAAACAATTCGCCCTGTGCTAGGAGTATCGACCCCTGCAATACAGCGGAGGGTCATACTTTTACCGGAACCCGATCCGCCGAGGATACCTAGATTTTCTTGCTGGGCGGTAAACGCAGCACTGAGTTGAAAGTTCGATAATTGCTTTTCAATATCGACCAGTAAGCCTGCCTGCGGGTCGAACAGCTGCGGTTTCGTCCAATGCCCTACGTGAGCTGGCTGCGTACGTTTGCCGCCTCGCTGCACAGGTTCATTGGCTTCCAGTTGCCCCATGTGCGATCGCTGCCGCCTTTGCGCATAGCGCTGTTGCCAGAGGTTCACAGCCAAAAGACCCGACAGTGAGATAGCCATAATGGCGATCGCCCATAGCCAAGCTTCACCCATCGCTCCCGCTTCTACTGCAAAGTAGATCGCCATGGGCATTGTTTGGGTCTGCCCAGGAATATTGCCCGCCAGCATCAACGTTGCGCCAAACTCTCCCAAGGCGCGGGCAAACGCCAGGGTGATCCCAGCCAGCAATCCGGGGGCTGCAAGCGGTAACAGAATCTGCAAAAAAACGCGTTGTTCCGATGCTCCTAGGGTGCGAGCTACTTGCAGCAGCTGGCTATCGATTTGCTCAAACGCTCCCAATGCGGTTTTGTACATTAACGGAAACGAAACCACCATGGCGGCCACAACTGCGGCATACCAAGTAAAAATAATCGTGAAATTGAACGATTGCATCAGCTGACCCAGCGGCCCATTTTTACCAAACAGCAGCAGCAGCAAAAAACCAACGACAGTGGGTGGTAAAATCAGAGGAGCAATCAACATACTCTCAATCAATGATTTCCATCGACCGCGATAACCCAACATCCAATAAGCTGCCGCTGTGCCGATCAAAAAGGTGGCGATCGTCGCTAGTCCGGCTGTTTTAAGAGAAATCCACAGGGGCGATAGATCAGTAGACATAGCGGCGAACCTGGCTGAACAGTTCCAATTCTATAATGTATCTCTATTGTATAATTTGGGTCATTTTAACAAATGTTGGTCTCTCCCTTTGTTTCCATCCTGACTTCTATAAAATCTAATCCAACCGATAAAATAAATTAGGTTTTACCTTGTTTTCAAAATAAAAAAAGACTTTATTGTAAGTGGTAAAGTATTAGTTTTAAGTGAGCTTTAAAAATTCTTCTGAGTCAGAAAAGGAGCCAGACATGGAAATTAGAGAGCGGAATGCTCTCAAAGGAATTGTTAAGTCAATTGAGCCAGGAGCTGTTAATACAGAAGTTGTCTGGGAGGTTACAGCCGGGGTTGAGACTACCGCAATTAGTACAAAATCATCGTCAGAGCGTTTGGGTCTAAGTGTTGGCAAAACAGCCTACGCTGTGGTCAAAGCAAGTGATGTGATGGTGGCGATCGACTAAGGTAAGTACTCAGGGGATTATTGCTCGCGCTTAACTTACGATCGGGTTTTGTGAAAAACTTTGAACACTGAAAGATTGAGAATCACTCCAAGGATTACTTTCAGGATTGCAGCAGGAATAAGCCCAACTAATAACCCTCCTACAATCGCTCCAATGATAGATCCTATACCCATTGGAACGATTGTGTTGGTGATGGAGATACGATTTGCAAATGCCCCCTGACTGCTGTATTTAAGTACACCGACTAAAACAGTTGGCAAGCTGATTAAAAGGCTAGCCGTTCCTGCTGTTTTAATATCTGCTCCAAAAGCAAATATCAGCGTTGGGATAATAATCTCTCCACCAGCAACGCCTAACAGACTACTGACTAGACCGATGCCTAAACCAAATAAAATGCCTGCAACAGTCCAGTAAAATAAATTGGCAGGGAGAAGGGCTGGGAGTTGCTGAGGTAGAAAGCCTTCCACAATCAAAGCAATTCCAATTATTACTAGCAGCACCAGAATGATCCGCTCCAGTTGCTCATTCGATAATTTTCCTGATAAAGTTGCACCTATAAAAGCAGTCACAGTTGCTCCTAAAATTAGGGCAAAAACAGCGGGTAGGAAGGGAATGACAGAGGTAAATGATAGCGTGCTGCCCCGAATTGCTAATGAGGCTGCAATCGTAATTAGACTCACCCCTAGATTAAGAGGTACAGCTTGCCGAACCGAATAATTCAAAATACCTGCAAGTACAGGTAGACGAAACTCAGCGCCCCCCAGGCCAATCAAGCCGCCTAATAAACCAATCGGTATTGCTAAAATAAATGCAAGTTGTGAAGGGTGTTTAGAAACATTCTTAAAAGTCGGGTTTTGTTCATTCATTTTTTATATGT